>NZ_CP043641.1:4200000-4438093 GCF_014217625.1 Leifsonia shinshuensis
GGAACTCGACCGTCGCCTTGGTCGGGCTGGTCTCCTGGAGCGTCAGGATGTCGTGTGTGAACGACCGGGGGATGTACAGGACGGCGTCGACCGATCCGTCCTTGTAGGCCTTCTCTGCGACGGGCCGGGAGACCACCGTCCAGTTGTACTCGGAATCCTTCGAGATGCGGTCGACGAAGGAGGCGCCGAACGCGTACTCCTGATCGTTGAACGCGGCGGCGAGGTCTTCGTTCACCAACCCCACGGTCGGCCGGAAATCGCCGACGCGGTGCGCGGCGTCGTCGTTCAGGATCAGGAAGCCGGCGACCAGCGCCGCCAGCAGCACGGGCACGGACACGATTCGGACGAGCTTCGCTCTGCGTCTTCCCGGTGACCGCCCCGCCATGTGCACCTCTCCCCACGAGATCGCCGTCTGATCGGTCCATCATAATGCGTCTGACATCCGAGAACAGATATCCGGCAAGAAGGAGCGGAAGACAGAACCGCCGAGCACGCGATCGATTCGCGTGCTCGGCGGTGTGCGTCGAGAGAGGGAGGCCTCAGCCGGCCAGTTCCGGAGCCCAGTCGCCCGTGGCGAGGTACTGGACCTTCTTGGCGATGGAGACCGCGTGGTCGGCGAAGCGCTCGTGGTAGCGGCTCGCGAGCGTCGCATCCACGGTGTCCACGGCCTGGCCCTTCCAGGTCTCGCCGAGCACCTTGTCGAACACGCTGGCGTGCAGCTCGTCGATGTCGTCGTCGTCGTTGCGGATCTCGTCTGCGAGGCGGATGTCCTGGCTGCGCAGCAGCTCGGCGAGCTTCTCGGCGATCTGCACGTCGAGGCGGCCCATCTCGGCGAACGTCGAGCGGAGGCTCTTCGGCACCACCTTGTCCGGGAAGCGGTAGCGGGCGAGCTGGGCGATGTGCTCGGCCATGTCGCCCATCCGCTCCAGCGAGGCGCTGATGCGCAGGGCGCTGACGACGATGCGGAGGTCGCGGGCGACCGGCTGCTGACGGGCGAGGATCTGGATGGAGAGCTCGTCCAGGAGCACCGTGAGCTCGTCGATGCGGTGGTCGTTGGCGATCACCTCTTCGGCGAGGGACACGTCCGACTCGTTGAACGCCTCCGTGGCGCTGCGGATCGAGCGGACGACAAGCTCGGCGATCTCGACCAGACGGTCCTGAACGTCGGCCAGCTCCTGCTGGAAAACTTCGCGCATGGGATGAGGTCCTTCCTGGGCGTGCGCGGGCACGCGGGATACAGGGGTCGGATGACCCCGTTCAGCATGGTCGCTTCGGGAGGTTAACGGATGGTGCCGTAGGGCTGAACACTGTCTAACGTACCCGCGAAAACACGCGGCGCAGAGCCGCATCGGTCACGGCGCGCCTCCCGGCATCACCTACGCTTCAACTATGGACTCCGCCTGGTTGGTGCTGCTCTCGCTCGGCCTGGGGCTGGCCGTCGGCGCGGGGTTCGTCTGGATCCTCCACATCGCCGCGCGCCGCGGGGACCACGCCGCCGCGGTCTCCAATCCGGCCGTCCCCGACGGCGTCGACCAGGTGCTCGACGCGATGGAGTCGGCCGGCATCGTGATCGACCCGTCCAACAACGTCATCAAGGCGTCCCCGGGCGCACACGCGATCGGGCTGGTGTGGAACGGCGCGCTCGTCCACCCGCACCTCGTCGAGCTGGTCGACCGCGTGCGCCGCACCGGCGAGCCGGTCACCGAGGAATGCGAGCTCGCGCGCGGACCGTTCGGCGACGCCAACATCCACCTGAGCGTGCGGGTCGCACGGCTCGGGTCCCGGTACATCCTGCTGCTGGCGGAGGACCGCACCGAGTCGTTCCGGCTTGAGTCGGTGCGCCGTGACTTCGTGGCGAACATCAGCCACGAGCTGAAGACCCCGATCGGCGCGGTCGGCCTCCTCGCCGAGGCGCTGGACGACGCCTCCGACGACCCGGAGCAGGTGCGCCGGTTCGCGCTGCGGCTGAGCGAGGAGGCCTCCCGCCTCGCCCGCATCACCCAGGACATCATCGAGCTGAGCCGCCTCCAGGCCGCCGACGCGCTGGGGGACGCCGAGCAGCTGTCGGCGAAGAAGGTCGTCCGCGCCGCCATCGACCAGAACAAGGTCGCGGCCGAGTCGCGCCAGATCGAGATCGCGATGCGCGGCGAGAAGGACGCCATCGTGCTCGGCAATGAGGCGCTGCTGGTGACCGCCGTGCACAACCTCATCTCGAACGCGATCCAGTACTCGCCGGAGGACTCCCGCATCGGCATCGGCGTGCGCACGGTCGACGGCGTCGTGGAGATCGCGGTCACCGACCAGGGCGAGGGCATCCCGGAGGAGGATCTCGACCGCGTCTTCGAGCGCTTCTTCCGGGTGGACCAGGCCCGCTCCCGCAACACCGGGGGCACCGGGCTCGGCCTCTCGATCGTCAAGCACGCCGTGCAGAACCACGGCGGGGAGGTCCGGGTCTGGTCGCAGCCGGGCCGAGGCTCCACCTTCACCATCCGGCTGCCCGAGGCCGCCACCGTCCGTCCCCCGATTGGAGAGAACCTGTGACAGCGATCCTGCTCGTCGAGGATGAGGCCGCGCTCAGCGAGCCGCTCGCGTACCTGCTCAAGCGCGAAGGCTACGAGGTGGCGGTCGCCGAAGACGGCCCGACGGCCCTCGCGGAGTTCGACCGCGCCGGCGCCGACCTGGTGCTGCTCGACCTGATGCTCCCCGGCATCCCCGGCACCGAGGTCTGCCGCGAGATCCGCACGCGCTCCAACGTGCCGATCATCATGCTGACCGCCAAGGACTCCGAGGTGGACATCGTGGTCGGCCTCGAGCTCGGCGCGGACGACTACGTCACCAAGCCGTACTCCTCGCGGGAGCTGCTGGCCCGCATCCGCGCCGTGCTGCGCCGCCGGGTGGACGAGGCCGAGCTGGAGGATGACGGCATCCTGGAGGCCGGAACGGTCCGCATGGACGTCGACCGGCACACGGTCGCGGTCAAGGGCGACGAGATCTCCATGCCGCTGAAGGAATTCGAGCTGCTGGAGCTGCTGCTCCGCAACGCCGGGCGCGTGCTCACGCGCGGTCAGCTGATCGACCGGGTGTGGGGGAGCGACTACTTCGGCGACACCAAGACGCTCGACGTGCACATCAAGCGCATCCGCTCGCGCATCGAGGAGAGCCCGTCCGACCCGCAGATGCTGGTCACGGTGCGCGGGCTCGGGTACCGCTTCAACGCCTGACGGCGGTTGCTCCGACGCGACGAAGCCGCCCTCGCGCATCGCGAGGGCGGCTTCCGTGTGTCCGGGTCGCGCCGGCGTCAGCCCTGCGCGGGCAGGATGGTCGGCGGCACGAGGTCCTTGTAGTCCGGGAGGCCTCCGTCGAGGACCGGGACCTGCAGCTTCACGCCGGTCTCGTCGCCGTACTGGAAGTAGACGTCGTAGTTGCTGCCGGGCAGCGCGTCGAACGGGGTGAGGAAGACGTTGCTGGAGGACGCCTTGTCGGGCTGGGCGCCGACCTTCTTGACCTGGCCCGGCTCGACGGTGACGTACGCGGCGCTGCCGGAGCCGGCCGACGTGATGGCGACGCGGTGGCTCTTGCTGTCGGTGTTCACCAGGCTGACCACCAGGTTGCCGACCTTGCCGCCGACGCCGTCGGTGACGATGAAGGCGTTGCGCACGTCGATCTGCCCGACGTTGCCGCTGACTCCGTCGCTCGCGTCGTAGTGCTTCGTGGTGGCCTGCGGTGCGATGAATCCGCACCCGGCTGTGCCGGCTGCGACCGCCAGGGCGAGGACGATGGACGCCGCGACGCGAGCTTTCACTGGATGATCCTCCGAATCGTTCCGCTCGACGGCGCGCTGATGCCGTGTGACGAAGCGGTTTGAGCACGAGTTTACCGTATGCCGACAGGGCTCCCCGGCCTCCCAGGAGGCGCAGGGGCGAACCTTAGCATGTGCCTCGTGTGGTATCCTATTCGTTGCTGAAGGGACAACATATCTATGCTTTTCGAGGTTGGCGAAACCGTCGTTTACCCCCATCACGGTGCTGCAACGATCACCGAGGTCAAGAAAAGAATCATCAAGGGTGAAGAGAAGCTGTACCTCAAGCTCAACGTGACTCAGGGCGATCTGACCATCGAGGTCCCCGCTGAGAACGTGGATCTCGTGGGTGTGCGCGACGTCATCGGCAAGGAGGGCCTCGACCGCGTGTTCGAGGTGCTGCGCGCCCCGTTCACCGAGGAGCCGACCAACTGGTCCCGCCGCTACAAGGCCAACCTGGAGAAGCTGGCGTCGGGCGACGTCATCAAGGTGTCCGAGGTCGTCCGCGACCTGTGGCGCCGCGACCAGGACCGCGGCCTGTCCGCCGGTGAGAAGCGCATGCTGGCCAAGGCCCGGCAGATCCTCATCTCGGAGCTCGCCCTCGCGGAGAAGACCGACGACGAGAAGGCCTCCAGCCTCCTCGACGAGGTGCTCGCCTCCTAACCCGCGATTCACCTGCTTTCGGAAGGCCCGCGACTTCGGTCGCGGGCCTTCCGGCGTTCCTGGGGCGGCAGGGTCGGCCCGGGTAGTCTCGTGACGTGAACAGCAACACTGGACCGCGCGTGGCGGTCGTCGTCGTCGCCGCCGGCTCGGGCACGCGCCTGGGGGCCGAGGTGCCGAAGGCGTTCGTGGAGCTCGACGGGAAGACGCTCCTGGAGCGGTCGCTGCATACCGTGCGCGGCATGCGGTCGCCGGCCGCTCCTGTGCTCGTCGTGCCCGCGGACCGCGTCGCCGAGGCTGCGGCGGTCGCGCAGCGTGTGTTCGGCCGCTCTGTCGAGGTGGTCGCGGGCGGTGTCACCCGCCAGCAGTCCGTCGCAGCCGGGCTTGCGGTGATCACTGACGACGTCGAGGTGGTCCTCGTCCACGACGCGGCCCGTGCGCTCGCGCCCTCCGCACTGTTCGACGCGGTGGTGGACGCCGTGATCGAGACGGGGCACGGGGTCATCCCCGGCCTCCCGGTCAGCGACACCATCAAGCGCGTCCATGGCGACGGCTCGGTCCACGAGACCGTGGACCGCTCGACGCTGGCCGCCGTCCAGACGCCGCAGGGGTTCCCGCGCGACCAGCTGCTCGCTGCGTACGCCGCCGCGACCACCGACGAGACCGACGACGCCGGCCTGGTCGCCGCGGCCGGGCACCGGGTGACGGTGCTGCCCGGTGCGACGGAGGCGTTCAAGATCACCACGCCGTGGGACCTGCAGCGCGCGCGCGACCTGGTCGCGCCCTCCGCCGTTCCCCGGATCGGCTTCGGGACGGACACGCACGCCTTCGATCCGTCCGCCGAGCTCTGGCTGGCCGGCCTGCACTGGCCCGACGAGCCGGGGCTGTCGGGCCACAGCGACGGGGACGCGGCGTGCCACGCGATCGTCGACGCCCTGCTCGGGGCCGCCGGCCTCGGGGACATCGGCGGCGTGTTCGGTACGGGCGACCCGCGGTTCGCGGGCGCGCACGGCGAGGTGTTCCTCGCGGAGGCGCGCCGGCTGGTGGAGGAGGCGGGCTACCGGATCGGCAACGTGTCGGTGCAGCTCATCGGGCAGCGCCCGAAGTTCTCGCCGCGGCGGGTGGAGGCGGAGCAGCTGCTGTCGGGGATCCTCGGAGCTCCGGTGTCGCTCGCGGCGACGACGACCGACGGTCTGGGCTTCACCGGGCGCGGGGAGGGCATCGCCGTCTTCGCGACCGCGCTGCTGCTCCCGCGCTAGGCGCGCGCCCGCGCTAGGCGCGCGGGCGCGCGGTTCTTCGCCGCACCAGGGCTGCCTCTCCCACCGCGCAGGGCGCCTCGCTGCTCTCAGTCGGCGGGCGCGAGCGGCCTCCACACGTCCGCGCCCGGGTCCCCGCCGCTCGCGGCGACGGCCAGCCGCGGGAGGAAGTGCGCCCAGCCGGCGCGATGGCCGGCGACGCGCGGCTCGGGGAGGCCGGCGTGGTGCACCTGCACGCGCGTCCCCGTCGCGATCGGCGTCAACGTGAACGTGACGGTCGATGCGCCGGGTGGGAGGTCGGGGCTGCCGGCCACACCCCAGCTGACGACCACGCGGTGCGGCTCGTCGACCTCCAGGAACCGCCCGCGGATCGGGCTGCCGGCGATGTCGGCGGTGAACTCGCCGCCCGGCCGCGGGTCGAGCACCGCGTGCTGGCCCATCCACGCGGTCAGGCCTTCCGGCGTGACGAGATAGGCGAAGACGGTGTCCGGCGACGCCGCGATGTCGACCGATGACCGGTGTTCAGGCATCCGGGGTCTCCTCACGGCTCTCGACGGCCGCCTTCAGCGCGGCCAGGCGGCTCGGCCAGAAGTCGTCGAGGTAGGAGCGGACGGCGGCGAGGCCGTCGTCGTCCACGACGAAGAGGTGCCGGGTGCCCTCGCGGCTCGCGGAGACCAGGCCGGCGCGACGGAGGACCCCGAGGTGGTGGGAGGTGGTCTGCTGCGAGAGGCCGAGCCCGGAGGCGAGCCGGCCGACGGGCGTCGGGCCGTCGCGGAGCGCGGCGAGGATGGCGCGCCTGTTCGCGTCCGCGAGGGCGGTGAGCGCGGCGTCCAGGGACTGGTCGGCGGGGTCGTGGGCGCTGGAGTCGGTGGCGGTCTGCGGCATGAGTCTCCTGTCGGATTCAGGCTAGCACAAATGATGGTTTGTACTTATCCTGACTTGTGGAAGGGAGAGGACATGACCGAGACAGCGAACGCGGCCATCGCACGCGAGTACATCGAGGCCGTCGGCGCCCATGAGCTGGAGACGGTCGACCGGTTGCTGGCCGATGGGCTCGCCGCGCGCTTCGCGGGAGGGACGATCGGGAAACGGGAGTGGATGGCTGCGCTCGAGCGGCTGCTGCCCGCGCTCGTGCGCAACGACGTGCGGGAGGTCTTCGCGGACGGGGACCGCGCCTGCGTCGTCTACGACTTCGTGACCGACACCGCGGCGGGCGCGGTGCCGTGCGTCGAGCTGGTGTCGGTGCGCGACGGGAGGATCACCGAGATCGAGCTGATCTTCGACCGGGTCGCGTTCGCTCCGGTCAACGAGGCGCTCGCGGCGCGCGCCGCGACCTGACGTCCTCCACAGCCGCGCCGCTGGACTGACTTCTCCACCTCTTCGGTCATCGATCGCTCGGCGGATGCCGCGACCCGTAGGCTTGTGCCGTGACTCTGCGACTCTTCGACACGAAGGCCGGCGCCCTGCGCGACTTCGTCCCCCTGCGCCCGGGTGCGGTGGGCATGTATGTCTGCGGGCCGACGGTGCAGTCGTCTCCGCACATCGGGCATCTGCGGTCGGCCCTGGTGTACGACCAGCTGCGGCGCTGGCTCGCGTACCGCGGGCTGGACGTGACGCTGGTGCGCAACGTCACCGACATCGACGACAAGATCCTCGTCAACGCGCTGGCAGCCCAGTCGCAGGGCGGCTCGGAGGAGTGGTGGGCGCTCGCCTACCGATTCGAGCTGGAGTTCACGGCCGGTTACACGGCGCTCGGCGTCCAGCCGCCCACCTACGAGCCGCGCGCGACCGCCAGCATCCCGCAGATGCAGGAGCTGATCGGCCGCCTCATCGAGCGCGGGCACGCCTACGCCGCCGAGGACGGCTCGGGCGACGTCTACTTCGACGTCACGAGCTGGCCGTCCTACGGCGAGCTGACCCGGCAGAGCATCGACAACATGGAGGCCGCGGCCGACGCCGACCCGCGGGCCAAGCGCGACCCCCGCGACTTCGCCCTGTGGAAGGGACGCAAGGCCGAGGAGCCCGCGTCGGCGTCGTTCCCGTCGCCGTGGGGCGACGGCCGGCCGGGCTGGCACATCGAGTGCTCCGCGATGTCGCGCCGCTATCTCGGGCCGCAGTTCGACATCCACGGCGGCGGCCTCGACCTGCGTTTCCCCCACCACGAGAACGAGCTGGCTCAGTCGACGGCCGCGGGCGACGCCTTCGCGTCGTACTGGGTGCACAACGGACTCGTGCACGTCAACGGGCAGAAGATGAGCAAGTCGCTCGGCAACTCGGTCTACGCCGCCGATCTGCTCGGCGCCGCCCGTCCGCTGGTCGTGCGCTACTACCTCGGGTCGGCGCACTACCGGTCGACCATCGACTACCACGACGGCTCGCTCAGCGAGGCGGAGGCAGCACTCGACCGCATCGCCGGCTTCTTCGAACGCGTCGACCGGCGGCTCGCCGGCACGCGGTTCGCCGGCAGCGGCGTGGAGGTCGTGCCCGGCGCGTTCGCGGAGGCGATGGACGACGACCTCGCCGTCCCGCAGGCGCTCGCCGTGCTGCACGACACCGTTCGCTCAGGAAACGCGGCGCTGGATGCGGAAGACTTGGAGGCGGCCGCGGCCGCGCGCGGCCACGTCCTCGCGATGACCGAGGTGCTCGGCATCAACCCGCTCTCGCCGCACTGGCGCACCGCCGGTTCGAGCGCCGCCGAGCACGCGCTCGGCACGCTCATCGGCCGCCTGCTCGAAGACCGCCAGGAGGCGCGCCAGGCGCGCGACTTCGCGGCAGCAGACCGCATCCGCGACGAGTTGACCGCCGCGGGTATCAGTATCGAAGACACCCCGTCGGGGTCGCATTGGAGTATCGAAGCATGAAGAACTCGGGTGGCAAGCCCCGCGCCGGGGCCGTGAGGAAGAGCAAGAAGGGCGCCCAGGTCGGCACCGGCGGCCACGGCCGCAAAGCGCTCGAGGGCCGCGGACCGACGCCGAAGGCGGAGGATCGCGAGTACCACGTCGCGTACAAGAACAAGCAGCTGCGCGAACGCGCCGCGGCCAAGGCCGAGCAGCGCGGCGGTCGCGACGGCGCCCCGCGCGGTGCGTCCGGCGCCGCCCGCCGGGCGAAGAGCGGTGACGAGAGCGAGATCGTCACCGGCCGCAACTCCGTGCTGGAGGCACTGCGCGCGGCGATCCCGGCGTCCACGCTCTACATCGCGGCACGGGTCGAGATGGACGACCGGATGAAGGAGATCCTCTCCATCGCCACCGGCCGCGCCATCCCGGTGCTGGAGGTAATGCGCCCCGAGCTCGACCGGCTCGCCGGCCGCGACGCCGTGCACCAGGGGGTCGCGCTCAAGGTGCCGCCGTACGAGTACGCCCACCCGGGTGAGCTGCTCGACCTCACCCTGCGCAAGGGCCAGACCCCGCTCTTCGTCGCGCTCGACGGGATCACCGACCCGCGCAATCTGGGCGCGATCATCCGCTCGACCGCCGCGTTCGGCGGCCAGGGCGTCATCGTCCCGCAGCGCCGCTCGGTCGGGATGACGGCTTCGGCCTGGAAGACCTCCGCGGGCGCCGCGGCACGCACCCCCGTCGCGATGGCCTCCAACCTGACCGCGACGCTCAAGGAGTTCAAGAAGGCGGGCGTGTTCGTGCTGGGACTCGACGGCGACGGCGACACGTCGCTGCCCGGGCTCTCGTTCGCCGACCGCCCGGTCGTGATCGTGGTCGGCAGCGAGGGCAAGGGCCTGTCGCGTCTCGTCACCGAGACCTGCGACGCGGTCGTGTCCATCCCGATCTCCGCCTCGACCGAGTCCCTCAACGCCGGAATCGCGGCGAGCGTCACGCTCTACGAGATCTCGAAGCTGCGGGCCGAGGGGAAGAGCGCGAAGCGCTGACGAGGCGGCGCGGCGGCCGGCCCGACGGCCTCAGACCTTCGACCGCCAGTCGTCCTCGTCGTCGTCGATCTCCGCGGTGGTGGCTCCGCCGATCACCGGGATGCTGAGCGTCTCGGTCGGCGGGCCGACCACCGTGGCCTCGTCGCGGCGGTGGCGGAGGATGTCGTTGATGTAAGAGGTCAGCGCCTCCGCCAGCGGCACGTCGCGGCCCTCGGCCTGCGACATGAACCAGCGGTGCTCCAGGAGCTGGTGGAAGACCTCCGCCGGCTCCAGCTTGCCCTTCAGGTCGGACGGGATCGCGCGGACCACGGGTTCGAAGACGCGCATCAGCCACTCGTGGGCCATCGCCTCCTCGTCCAGGCCGCGCTTGCCAAGGGTCGCCGAGTAGGAGTCCAGGTCGTTCAGCAGGCGGCGGGCCTGGTTCTCGCCGGTGTCCAGCCCGGTCAGGCGCAGCAGGCGGCGGGAGTGGTGGCCGGCGTCCACGACCTTCGGCTGGATGCGGACGGTCGTGCCCTCGTCGGAGGTCTTGATCGCCAGCTCCTCGATGTCGAAGCCGAGCTCGTTCAGGCGCTCCACGCGCTGGCTGATCCGCCAGCGCTCCGACGACGAGAACGACTCGCTGCCGGTCAGCTCCTTCCACAGCGAGCGGTACGCGGCGACGATGCCGTTCGACACCTTGATCGGGTCGAGCTCCTCGTCCACCCGGCCGCCGGCCTCCAGGTCCATCAGCTCGCCGGCGATGTTCACGCGGGCGATCTCCAGGTCGTTCTCGCGCTGGCCGTTCGAGAGGCCGCCGTCGTAGAGCTGGCCGGTCTCGGCGTCCACCAGGTAGGCGGCGAAGGCGCCGGCGTCGCGGCGGAAGAGGGTGTTCGAGAGCGACACGTCGCCCCAGAAGAAGCCGACGATGTGCAGGCGCACGAGCAGCACCGCGAGGGCGTCGACCAGGCGCGTCGCCGTGTCGGGGCGGAGGGTCTGGGAGAACAGCGCACGGTACGGGAGCGAGAACTTGAGGTGCCGGGTGACCAGCGCGGCGTTCAGCGCATCGCCGTCGTCGTCCGTCCGGTTCTTGATGACGGCGACCGGGTCGACGCACGGGACGTCCAGGCGCTGGAGGGTGCGCAGCATCTCGTACTCGCGCTGCGCCATCTCGGCGGTCGTCTCCTTGATGGCGATGACGTAGCCGGACAGGTTCGCGAACCGGACGAGGTGGCGGCTGATGCCCTTGGGGAGCAGCGCGATGTGCTCGTTCGACCACTGGTCCAGCGGCAGGTTCCAGGGCAGATCGAGCAGGGCGGGATCGACGGTCGCCGCGGTGATGTTGACAGAGCCGGCCATGAGGCGCCTTCCAGAAGCGGGTGGGGGCGGAAAGCACTCTGCCGCAGCCCGGGACCGGACTGCGGCAGAGTGAGGATCAGCTGCGACGACCTCAGTCGACGACGGCGCCGCCGAGACGCTCGCCCGACTCCGCGTGGAAGAGGTGGACGTGGCCCGGCTTCGGGGTGATGTAGACGGTGTCGCCGGCGTTCGGGTGAACGCGGCCGTCGACGCGGCCGACGATGTCGGTGCGCTTGCCGTCGACCTCCGAGTGGCCGTAGAGGTAGCCGTCGGCGCCGAGCTCCTCGACGAGGTCGACCGCGACCTTCAGGCCGCCGCTCTCCGAGGTGGAGACGACGACGTCCTCCGGGCGGACACCGATGGTGACGGTGTTGCCGGCGCTGGCGAGCACGTCGCGCTCGACCGGGACGACCGAGTTGCCGAACTTGATGCCGCCGTCGGTGACGTCCGCGGTGAACAGGTTCATGGCGGGGGAGCCGATGAAGCCGGCGACGAAGACGTTCTTCGGCTGCGCGTACAGGTCGCGCGGGGTGCCGACCTGCTGCAGCACGCCGTCCTTGAGGACCGCGATGCGGTCGCCCATGGTGAGCGCCTCGGTCTGGTCGTGGGTGACGTAGACCGTGGTGACGCCGAGGCGGCGGGTCAGGGACGCGATCTGGGTACGGGTCTGGACGCGGAGCTTGGCGTCGAGGTTCGACAGCGGCTCGTCCATGAGGAACACCTGGGGGGAGCGGACGATCGCGCGGCCCATGGCGACGCGCTGACGCTGACCACCGGAGAGTGCCTTCGGCTTGCGGCCGAGGTAGGGCTCCAGGTCGAGCAGCTTGGCGGCCTCCAGAACGCGGGAGGCGCGCTCGTCCTTGCCGACGCCGGCGATCTTCAGGGCGAAGCCCATGTTCTCGGCGACCGTCATGTGCGGGTACAGAGCGTAGTTCTGGAACACCATCGCGATGTCGCGGTCCTTCGGCGGGACGTCGGTGACGTTGCGCTCGCCGATGAAGATGTTGCCGTCGTTGACCTCTTCGAGGCCGGCGAGCATGCGGAGCGAGGTGGACTTTCCGCAGCCGGAGGGGCCGACCAGGACGAGGAACTCGCCGTCTGCGATGTCGAGGTCGAGAGCGTCGACCGCGGGGCGGTTGGAACCCGGGTAGAGCCGGGTCGCCTTGTCATAGGTGACAGTCGCCATTTTTCTTTTGTCTCCTTCACCGGCAGGTACGTGCCGGACGATCCGTTGTGAATGGAATAGACGTGGCGTCGACGTCCAGGGGCGTCGATGCCACGACCCCCATAGTAAGGCATCCGAAGCGCTCTCTTCACCACGTGTCTCCGGGAGGCCGTGGAGGGCCGGCGTCCCGCACTCGGGGGGCAACGTGCAGGTGGCGCTCGGGACGTGAGCGGGGTATGTCTGGTCTATTCCCAGAATGCCGCAATAAGGTCGTCTGGTTGCGTCTGCTCACGCCACATCAGGCGGCACGTCCCCCCGCGCGCCGCTCCGCCTACCCCGAGAGCCGATTCCCCCGAGATATGAGTTCCATGAACGACCCCGACGAGAGCCGCAGCGGCGACGTCCGCGCGGCCGCGCGGGAGAAAGCCCGACAGCTCCGCACGAGCCAGCAGCGCAGGGACCGCAGGAACAAGACCCTGCTGTCCGGCGGCATCGTGATCGGCGTCCTCGCGATCGCGGCCATCGTCGCTGTGGTCATCATGGGCGCCATCCGGCCGACCGTGCCCGGCCCCAAGAACATGGCGAGCGACGGCGTGGTCGTCGGCTCCGGCCTGAAGGTCAAGGCGACCCCGGCGCTCGCGGCCGACGCGAAGCCGATCGCCAGCACGCCGGACCCGAACGGCAGCTCCGTCGACATCCGGATCTACGCCGACTACCTGTGCAAGCTGTGCGGCGAGTTCCAGCGCACCAACCTGAAGCAGCTGCAACCCCTGGTGAAGGACGGCGCGGTCACGGTCGAGATGCACCCGGTCGCGATCTACACCAGCCACTCCGCCGGCACGCGGTACTCGCTGCGCGCCGCGAACGCCGCGGCCTGCGTCGCGAACTACTCGCCCCGGTCGTTCTGGGCCTTCAACCAGACCCTGTTCGAGAACCAGCCGGCGGAGGGCGGCCCCGGGCTCACCGACGACCAGCTCAAGAAGCTCGCCGCGGCCTCCGGAGCCTCGCCGTCGGACATCGACTCGTGCGTGGACGACGGCCGGTTCAAGACCTGGGTCGGCTCCGCCAGCGACCGCGCGCTCAGCGGCCCGATCCCGAACTCCAGCGTGAAGAAGATGACGAACGCGCTGCTCGTCCTGGTCAACGGCAAGCCGTACACCGGCTCGCTGACGAACGCCGACGACTTCAAGGCGTTCGTGCTCCAGGCGCAGGGCGACGAGTACTCGTCGACCTCCACGCCGACGCCGTCGCCGAGCGCGAAGAGCTGACCCCGGCCTTCTCGCCAGGCACCTGGGCGCCCGCCGCACATCCCCTAGGATGGTTCGCGACGGGCGTCCGTCATTTCGCCGACTTAGCTCAGCTGGTAGAGCACTCGCCTTGTAAGCGAGCGGTCGCGAGTTCGAACCTCGCAGTCGGCTCCGTCTCCCCGAAACTCTTCGTGCCGTCCTTCATGCGCCGCCGCTGCCGTGCTTGTCGGTTGCCGTCGCGCCGTCTATCCTGGTTGTGCGTTATCCGAATCAGTCGTTCGGATATAGAACACGTATCACGACGATGTGAGGAGCCTCCCCATGCAGTTCCACCACCACGGCTATGTTTCCGGCGACCCCCACGTGCTGCCCGCGGCCGGGCCGGCCTGGTCTCCGGAGCTGCCGGAGGTCATGGACGTGCTCGTCGTCGGCTCCGGGCCGGCCGGGATGGTCGCCGCCGCCCAGCTCGCGCAGTTCCCCGGCGTGAGCACCCGGCTGGTGGAGCGCCGCGGCGGGAGGCTGGAGATCGGGCAGGCCGACGGCATCCAGGCCCGCAGCGTGGAGACCTTCCAGGCGTTCGGCTTCGCCGAGCGGATCACCGCGGAGGCGTACCGGATCACCGAGATGGCGTTCTGGAAGCCGGACCTGGCCGACCCCACCCGGATCGTGCGGGCGGCCCGCGCGGCGGACGACCCGACCGGGATCAGCGAGTTCCCCCACCTGCTGGTCAACCAGGCGCGCGTGCTCGACTACTTCAGCGAATTCATGGGCAACGGCCCTACGCGGATGCGGCCCGACTACGGCTGGGAGTTCCGCGGCCTCCGGGTGGAGGACGAGGGCGAGTACCCGGTCGCGGTGACGCTCGCGCGCACCACGGGTGAGAACGCGGGCGAGGAGCGGGTGGTCCACGCCAAGTACGTGGTCGGCGCGGACGGCGCGCGCAGCAAGGTGCGCGAGTCGATCGGCTGCACGCTCGCGGGCGACCAGGCCAACCACGCCTGGGGCGTGATGGACGTGCTCGCGGTCACCGACTTCCCCGACATCCGCACCAAGTGCTCGATCCAGTCCGAGTACGGCAACATCCTGCTCATCCCGCGCGAGGGCGGCTACCTGTTCCGGATGTACGTGGACCTGGGCTCCGTGGCCGAGGACGATCACGGCGCGGTGCGGGCGACCAGCATGGAGCAGATCATCGCGAAGGCGAACGAGATCCTGCACCCGTACACGCTCGACGTGCGCAACGTCGCCTGGCACAGCGTCTACGAGGTCGGCCACCGGCTGACCGACCGGTTCGACGACATCCCGCTCGACGCGCTCGGGTCGCGGACGCCGCGCGTGTTCATCGCGGGCGACGCCTGCCACACGCACAGCGCGAAGGCCGGGCAGGGGATGAACGTGTCCATCCAGGACGGCTTCAACCTCGGCTGGAAGCTCGGCCACGTGCTGCAGGGCCGGAGCCCGGAGTCGCTGCTGGCGACCTACTCGGCGGAGCGGCACGTGGTCGCCAAGAACCTGATCGACTTCGACAAGGAGTGGTCGACGCTGATGGCCACCAAGCCGGAGGATCTGAAGGACCCGTCCGAGCTGGAGGACTTCTACGTGCGCACCGCGGAGTTCCCGGCCGGGTTCCTGACCGAGTACGCCCCGTCCCTGATTGTCGGGGAGCCGGAGCACCAGGGGCTCGCGACGGGCTTCCCGATCGGCAAGCGGTTCAAGTCGCCGATCGTGGAGCGCGTCTGCGACACCAACCCGGTTCACCTCGGGCACCACGCGACGGCGGACGGCCGCTGGCGGATCTACGTGTTCGCCGACGCCGCGCCGGCGGGGGAGGGGGCGCTGGTGCCGGCGTTCGCGGACTGGCTGACGACCTCGCCGCAGTCGCCGCTCGCCGCGAGCCCGCGAGACGCCGACGTGGACGCGTGGTTCGACGTGAAGGTCGTCTACCAACAGGATCACACGGGCGTCGACCTCGGCCGGGTGCCGGAGGCGTTCCTGCCGCGCACCGGGCCGTTCGACCTGATCGACTACGAGAAGGTGTACGCGATCGCGCCGGGCGACGACGTGTTCGACGCGCGCGGCGTCGACCGCGACGGCGTCATCGTGGTGGTGCGGCCGGATCAGTACGTGGCGCAGGTGCTGCCGCTGGAGCAGTACACCGAGCTGGGGCAGTTCTTCGCGCCGATCCTGGCGGTGCGCGAGGAGGCGGAGGCTCCGGCGGTCTGAGGCTCCGGCGGTCCGAGTCGCGGCCGGCTCAGCGCAGCTCGCCGGCCACGACCGCGGCCGCCTGGCCGAGCCGTTCGCCGATCGCGGCGACATCCCGCCCGTTCGCGACGTACACGACCGCGAGCGCGGCGAGCGGCTGGCCGTGCACGACGAGCGGCACCGCCACCGACGCCAGGCCGGGGATGACCTCGTCGTGGGAGGTCGCGAAGCCGCGTCCGCGGGCCTGAAGCGCCTCGTCGCGCGGGTGGCCGTCGGGCAGCTCCGCCCATTGCGGCTCGCTGAGCACCGACTGGAGGGCGATGCCCGGCGCGCCGGTGGTGATCGGGTGCCGCGTCCCCGGCCGCTGGGCGACGGCGGCGTGCGCGTGCGACGGTTCGATGCTGACCAGGGTGACGACCTCCCCGCGGTCGAGGACGGCGAGGAAGGCGGTCATGCCGAGCTCGTTGGCCACGGCGCCGAGCTCCGGGACGGCGGCGGACTGGAGGTCGCGCGAGACGGCGCGCGCGAGGGTCGCCATGCGCGGCCCGAGCAGCGCGGCCCCGGCCGGGTTGCGGACGACGAGGCCGTGGTCCTCGAGCGTGCGGAGGATCCGGTAGACGATCGAGCGGTGCACGCCGAGGGCGGCGGCGAGCTCGGCGATGGTGAGCGGGCGGTCGGCGTCGGCCAGCGCCTCCAGGACGCGGATGCCGCGGGAGAGCGTCTGCGAGTGCGGGGCCGGGGCGCCGGGCGCACTCGGTGAGTCCGATGCGTCCGGTGCGCCCGCGTCCTCAGGTGTGCTCTCCATGCGCCCATTCTTTCGCATCGTGCGGGTCGGTCGTGGGCGCGACCGGTGTCCGCTTCAAATCTGACATGAAACCGTATACAATCGCTGGAGCGTTTCGAGCCAGATCGGCGCGCCCGACGACGACGTCGCACGAAAGAGAGTCCGCCGCATGAGCCTCCCGAATCACACGCCTCCGGGTTCCGCACCGGAGGCCGCGTTCACCCCCACCGGCAGCTTCGCGGCCGCGACCGATCGCCGCAGGGTCGTGTTCGCCACCGTCGTCGGCACCACGGTCGAGTGGTACGACTTCTTCGTCTACGCGGCCGCGGCCGGGCTGGTCTTCGGCGAGCTGTTCTTCGAGCCGGCCGGCCCGCAGTTCGCGACGATCCTCGCGTTCCTGACCGTCGGCATCAGCTTCCTGTTCCGCCCGCTCGGCGCCTTCATCGCCGGTCACCTCGGCGACCGGCACGGGCGCAGGCTCGTGCTGATGCTCACCCTGGTGACGATGGGCGTCGCGACCGCGCTCGTCGGCCTGCTGCCCACCTACGCTGCGATCGGGATCGCGGCGCCCATCCTGCTGATCCTGCTGCGCATCGTGCAGGGCGTCTCCGCCGGCGGCGAGTGGGGCGGCGCCGTCCTGATGGCCGTGGAGCACGCGCCGACCGCCCGCCGCGGGTTGTTCGGGGTCTCCCCGCAGATCGGCGTCCCGCTCGGCCTGCTGCTGGCGTCGGGGACGATGGCGCTGATGGCGGTGATCGCGCCGGGCCAGGCCTTCCTGGAGTGGGGCTGGCGGGTGCCGTTCCTGCTCTCGGTCGCGCTCATCCTGGTCGGCCAGTACATCCGCAGGAAGGTCGAGGAGAGCCCGGTGTTCCGGGAGATCGCGACGCGCAAGGAGCAGACCAGGACGCCGATCGCGCAGCTGTTCCGCAGGCACCTGCCGCTGGTCGTGATCGCGGCGCTGATCTTCGCGGGCAACAACGCCGTCGGGTACATGACCACGGGCGGCTACATCCAGAACTATGCGACGAACCCGGACGGGCCGCTCGCGCTCGACCGCGGGCCGGTGCTGTGGGCGGTCGCGGGCTCCGCCGTGACCTGGCTGCTGTCGACCTGGTTCGCGGGGTGGCTGAGCGACCGGATCGGCCGGCGGAACACGTACGTCCTCGGCTGGATCGTGCAGCTCTGCGGGGTCTTCCTGCTGTTCCCGCTGGTGGGGCTCGGCAGCGTCGGGTCGCTCTTCGGCGGCATCGCGGTGCTCACTCTCGGCCTCGGCCTGACGTACGGACCGCAGGCGGCGTACTACGCGGAGCTGTTCCCGGCGTCGATCCGCTTCTCCGGGGTGTCCATCTCCTACGCGATCGGGGCCATCCTCGGCGGTGCGTTCGCCCCCACGATCGCGGCGGCGCTGGCGCAGGCGACAGGGACGACGTTCTCCGTGACGCTCTACCTCGCGGGGATGACGCTCGTCGGACTGGTCGCGACGCTGCTGCTGCGGGATCGCTCCGGCATCCCGCTCGGACCGGATCACGAGGCCGAGCAGGCGGCCTCGCCGATCGTCGGGACGCGGTGAGGCGCTGACGCGGGACCGGGTCAGCCCGCTGCCGCGACGAACGCCCGCGAGTACGCCCAGCGCGGCTGGCTCGTCCCCGAGCACATGTAAGCGGGAACGCCCGATGCGCACGGCTGGTCGCGGGTCAGCTCCCACCAGCTCAGGCCGGCGAGCCCGTTGGCCCTGGCGTAGCGTCCCACGGTCGTCGCGTCGGCGAGGGTGAACTGCTCGCCGGTGTCGTTGAGGCCGAACATGGGCGTCACGGCGACCAGGCCGAGGCGCTGGGCGTCGGACCACGAGGCGTACGGGGCGACGGACTTCAGCTGGCCCGCGGTCGCTGTGGCGGCGTCGATGGCGGCCTTCCCCATGTCGGTCACCCCGGTGCCGTAGTCCATCGTCATCAGATTCACGGCCGAGAGCTGCACGCCGGCGGCGGTGAATTCGGAGACGGTGCGGAGGCCGCTGGCGAGGAGGCCGTACGGCATGACCGGCAGCGTGAGCGTGACCTGCAGCGGGTGCCCCGCCGCGGCACGCTGGCGCTGGAGGGCGGCGACGGCGGAGGCGCGGCGGACGTTCGACGCGGAGTCGGAGACGTCGGCGCCCTCGATGTCGAAGTCCACCCGGTCGAGTGAGAACCGCGACACCACCGAATTGTAGGCGGCGAGCAGTTGGGCGGGATCGGTGCAGACCCGCGCGAGCTCGTCGTTGGCGGCGCCGCCGAAGGAGGCGACGACGCGGCCGCCCTGCGCCTGGAAGGCCGTGATGTCGGAGCGGAAGTCCTGGCTTCCGCCGATCGTGTACGCGGTGTAACCGGCCCAGGTGGGCGAGCAGGCGCTGCTGCGGTCGGCGACGATGAAGGCGGCGGTGACGGAGCGCACGCCCGCCGACGACGCGAACGAGGTGAGGTCGGCGGTCGGCCAGAGGCCCATGTCGACGTAGGGCGCGATGAGGAGGCCGGAGCCGGCGCCGGGGGTGGGCGACGGGGTCGGCGTGGAAGTCGGAGTCGGGGTGGGGGTCGGAGTCGGCGTGGGCGTCGGCGTCGCGCCCCCGTTGGCCGCGCCTCCGTTGATCGAGCAGGGGAGGTTCGCGCCGACGACCCGGCAGGCTGTCGGGACGAGCGGGGCTCCCGCGGCCTTGCTGGAGGTCAGGCCGAAGGTCGCGGTCGCGCCGGCGGCGAGGGTGGTCGCGTAGGAGGGGGCGGTCACGCGGAAGCCGTCGCTCGTGGTCGCGGCCGTACCGTCCCACAGGCTGACCACGCCGTCCGCGGTCGTGAAGGCGAGCTGCCACGGCGACAGGCTCGTCGTCGAGGCGTTGGCGACGACGACGGACGACTGGAAGCCGGAGGTCCACTCGGAGGTGACCGTCCAGGTGACGGCCAGGCCGGCGCCGGAAGCCGGTGTGGGGGTGGGAGTCGGAGTCGGAGTGGGTGTCGGCGTGTGCGTCGGAGTCGGAGTGGGAGTCGGGGTCGGGGTGGGCGAGCTCCCGCTCGTCGCTCCGCCGTTCACCGAGCACGGCAGGCTCGCGCCGGCCGGCAGGCCGACGATCGTGCACGAGGCCGGCACGATCGCCGCGGACCCGGCGCGCGTGGCGGTCAGCCCGAACTGGGCGGAGCCTCCGGGGGCCAGACTCGTCGCCCACGACGGCGCGCCGACGGTCAGCGTCCCGGCGGGGGACGCTGTGGAGACGGCCGACCAGATGCTGACCAGGGTGTGCGGGAAGTCGAACCGCACCTGCCACGGCTTCAGCGTCGTGCCGGTGCCATTGGCGACCGTGATCGCCGACTGGAAGCCGGTGGTCCACGCGTTCGCGGTCGTCCAGGTCACCTCCACGCGCGGCGTCGCCGCGGCCAGCGCCCCGGAGGTCGCGACCGCACCGGCGCCGACGAGACCCGCGACGGCCAGCGCGGCGACGACGGCCTGCCTCCGGTGCACGGCTCGGCCCTGGCGGAACCGCCCGAGCAGCCTCCGGGCCGCGGCGCGGACGCGGTGACCGGACTCCCGGTGGCGGGCGGGACGGGGCGCTGACTCGGGCATGGCACTCCTGACGACTTACGACGGACCGGCGAAGGGAGGTACGTCAGTCACTATCGGCCATCGGGCGGGATCGGTCAGTGCGCCACGGCGGACGTCACCCGCCGTTCACGAGTTCACGCGGATGATCTCCTCCTGGTACGGCGCGATCACCGCTCCGGAGATCCGCAGGTCGAGCACCAGGAACGGCCGTTCGGACGCCGGCCGCGCGGCCCAGCGGGCGAGCGCCTCCAGGTCGTCCGGGGTGCGGACCACGACGCCCTCCGCGCCGACCGCGGCCCCGAGGCCGGCGAAGTCGACCTCGGGGATGCGCATCGGGCCCTGGGCGAGGCCCTTCAGGCCGTAGAGGTTGACCTCCGCGCCGTAGGCGGCGTCGTTCCAGACCACGCACACGCCGCGGCCCCCGGCGACGCGCACCGCGGACTCCAGGTCGGCCAGCGCCATCAAGCCGCCGCCGTCACCGGTCGTGAGCACGATCGTGGACGCGGGATGCGCGAGCGCGGCGCCGGCGACGCTCGGGAAGCCGAGACCGATCGACTGGTAGGCGGTGCCGACCATGATCATCCGGTCCGGCGAGGCGACAGGCCAGTACATGTTCGCCCAGCCGATGAAGTGGCCGCCGTCGGAGACGACGACGCGGTCCTCCGGCAGCAGCTCGGCGATGCGGGCCGCGGCCGTGCGCGGGTCGAGGCGGCCGTCCGCCGCCAGGCCGTCACCGACCGGGCGCTCGCGGAGGGCCGGGAGGTCGGCCGACTCCCGCCAGCCGGAGGGCGTGGCGCCGAGGGTGCGCAGCTCCTCCACCAGCGCCTCCGCGATCAGGCGGGCGTCGCCGCGCAGGTACGCGCCGACGTTCGGGTGTGTGGCGGCGGGGGCGACATCCACCTGGATGACGCGGGTGCCGGGGGCGAACAGGTCGCCGAAGCGCATCGTGAACTGGTTGAGCGAGGCGCCGAAGACCACGGCGACGTCGGCCGAGCGGACCGCCTCCATCGCGCCCTCCGCGCCGAATCCGCCGGTGACGCCGAGGTCGTAGCGGGTGTCGGGGAAGACGCCGCGGCCGAGCGCGGTGCCGGCGGTGAGGGCGCCGGTCGCGTCGGCGAGGGCGCCGAGCGCGTCGCCCGCGCCGGCGATCCAGGCGCCGCGGCCGGCCAGCAGGACCGGCCGCTCGGCGCTCGCGAGCGCGGCGGCGGCGTCCGCGATCGCCCCGCGGGCGAAGGGTCCGGCGGGAGCGAGCGGCGCGGGGAGGGCGAGCGCCGGTGTCTCGGGGACCGGGCCGGCCTCCCGCGTCGCCACGTCGTACGGGATGGCGAGGACGGTGGGGACGCGGTAGGTGAGCGCGTGCTCGACCGCGATGGCGGTCGTCGCCGCGGCGTCGGTGCGGCCGACCGTGTAGGTGCGCGCGCCGACCGCGCTGGCCAGGGCGATCTGGTCGACTCCCCACGGGCGCGGGCCGGAGGTGGGCTCGTCGCCGACGACAAGCACCAGCGGGATGTGCGCCTGGCGGGCCTCTGCGAGCGCGGTCAGGGTGTTGGTGAACCCGGCGCCGTAGGTGGCGGTGGCTGCGGCGAGCCGGCCGGACGCGCGGTGGTACGCGTCGGCCGCGACGACGGCCCCGGCCTCGTGCCGCATGGCCGTGTACGGCACGGTGCCTTCGCGCTCCAGGGCGTCGAGGAAGTGCGCGTTGCCGTTGCCCATCACCCCGAACACCTGGTCGACGTGGCGGGCGAGGGTGGTGGCGACGTGGGCGGAGACGGACGGCATGGCAGTGCCTTTCGAGACGGGAACGGAGGTGCGATGATCCGTATGTGTCTCGCGCGCTGCTGCTTCGCCGAGCGCGGCTTCGTGCCCTTTTTTCGAGCACCGGGCCGTTGGACGGCCGGACCTGAGCAGTATATCCGCTGTCGACAGTGCGCCCGGTGTCGAAAGTGCAGCCCGGTGTCGAAAGGCGCCCCGCCCGTTCGACGTCCAGGTGTTCGGCATCCACGAAAGGGAGAGACATGACCGGCTACCTGATCCTCATCTACGGCGACGAGACCCGCTGGGACGCCCTGGACGCCGACGGGCGCGCCGCGGTCGACGCGGCCCATCGGGCGTTCAACGAGAAGGCGGGCTCGGGGGTGCGCTCGGCGGGGGAGCTGCAGACGTCCTCCACGGCGACGACGGTCCGCACCGGCCCGGACGGTGAGCCACGGCCCACCGACGGGCCGTTCTCGGAGTCCAAGGAGGTCGTCGGCGGCTTCTACGTGATCGAAGCCGCGAGCCAGGAGGAGGCGGTCGCTCTGGCGAGCTCGCTGGCGGAGGCGCGGCAGGGGCATGGGGGGATTGAGGTCAGGCCGTTGGTGGGGCGCTGAGGCAACGGAGGACTTCCGGGCCGACGCGCCCGGGGATCGCAGGGAGCGGAGGAGATCCGGTGTTGCGAAGGCCGGGTCTCCTCCGGTCACTGCGGATGACAGGCAGCGGTGAGAGGAGGAGGATGCGCTCATGACGGACGCTGGGATCATCGGGGTGAACACCATCGGCATCCCCGTGGCGGACCAGGACGTCGCCCTGGCCTTCTACCGGGACGTGCTCGGCTTCGAGGTGCGCGTGGACGCGCCGCTGCCGAACGGGCGCTGGATCATGCTGGCGCCGCCCGGGTCGGCGGTGTCGGTGTCGCTCGTGGTCGCGAGCGCGGACGTTCCGGCCGGGGTGGAGACGGGCATCCGGTTCGAGAGCCTGGACGCGGGCGGCACCCACGAGGAGCTGACCCGGCGCGGGGTGGCGGTGGGGGAGCTGCTGCGCTGGCCGGGGGTGCCGGCGATGTTCCAGGCGACGGACCCGGACGGGAACCGGTTCGAGGTGGTCGAGCGAGGGGCGGGCTAGACCCGCACGCCGGCCAGGCGTGCCGGGTCGAACAGCACGTCCAGCCCCACGATGCGACCGTCGGAGATGTCGAAGGCCATCACCGAGACCACCCGGCCGTCGACCACCGCGGCGACGCCCGGCCGGCCGTCGATGAGCACCGGCACCGAGCTCTGCGCGAGGCGCGCGGCGAGGGTCGCCTGCTCGGCGATGGCCGAGGCGCCCACGAGCGTCTGCAGCCGGCCGCGGCCGTAGTCGGCGTGCAGCACGGCCCCCTCGTCGAGCAGGGCAAGCAGCGCGGAGAGGTCGCCCTCGTGGACGGCGCGCAGCCACGCGTCGAGCACGCCGCGCTGCTCGCGTCGGGACGGCCGGGCGGGCGGCGCGTCCCGGAGCCGGCGGCGGGCGCGGGAGGCCAGTTGGCGCGCGGCGTCGGGGGACCGGTCGAGCGCGGCGGCGACCTCCTCGAACGGGAGGCCGAAGACGTCGTGCAGCACGAACGCGAGGCGTTCGGCGGGCGACAGCGTCTCCAGGACCACCAGGAGCGCGACGCTCACCCGGTCGCCGAGCGCCGCCAGCTCCGCCGGGTCCCCGAGGTCGGAGACCGGCTCGTCCTGCCAGGGCAGGACCTCCCACGAACGCTCGCGGGTGCGTCGCGCGCTCTTGAGCTGGTCGAGGCAGACCCGGGAGACGACCGTCGTCAGCCAGGCGTCGAGGTTGTCGATCGTGGCGGCGTCCGCCCGCTGGAGGCGCAGCCAGGTCTCCTGCACGGCGTCGTCGGCGTCGGCTGCCGAGCCCAGGAGCCGGGTCGCGATCGCGCGCAACCGCGGCCGGGCGGTCTCGAACCGGTCGAGAAGCCTCGCGTCGTTCTCGGTCATGTCACATCCTCCGTGGCTCGGTCGTCACCCTATCGACGAGGCGGCGTGCCTCGATGTGACAGGAGGGGACAATGGACGGACGGATCCTGGTGACCGGCGGGACCGGCACCATCGGGCGGCGGCTGGTGCCGCTGTTGGAGGAACGCGGCGCGGTCGTGCGGGTGCTGACCCGGCACGCGCCCGACGCTGCGACGCAGGGCGCCGATCACCTGACCGGCGACGTGATGACCGGAGCGGGGCTCGGCGCCGCGATGGCCGGCACGGCGGTCGTCGTCCACCTCGCCGGCGGCGCGAAGGGAGACGACGTCGCAGCGGCGAACGTCACAGCGGCTGCTGAGCGCGCGGGTGTGCGGCACGTGCTGACGCTCTCCGTGGTCGGCGCCGGCCGGATGCCGATCGGCTACTTCCGTGCCAAGGAGCAGGTGGAGGCGATCTTCGCGGCGTCGGCGGTCCCGTCGACCGTGCTGCGCGCGGCGCAGGTCCACCAGCTCGTGCTGCGGATGGCGGCCGGGCTGACGAAGCTGCCGGTCGCGCCGGCCCCACGCATCCGCTTCGAGCCGGTGGACGCGGAGGAGGTCGCCGAGCGGCTGGCCGAGCTCGCGCTGGGGGAGCCGGCGGGGCTCGCGGGGGAGCTGGCCGGCCCGGAGGTGCTGGAGGCCGAGGAGCTGCTGCGCCGGTACGCCGAGGCACGCGGCCTGCGCCGCCGCTTCGTGCGCTTCGGGCTGCCGGGAAAGGTCGGCGCGGCCTACCGCACCGACGCCAACCTGGCCGGCCCCGACGCCGAGCGTGGCCGCATCACCTGGGCCGAATACCTCCGCTCGACGATCGAAGGGCACGTAAACGCCCCCAAAAGCGCGCTTTAGGGGCGTTTACGTGCCCTTCGGCGGAGGGGGCGGGGGTTCAGGCGGGGGCTGGGCCGCTGCTGTTGCGCACGATGAGCCGGGTCGGGAGGACGGAGGAGCGCACCGGCTCCGGCCTCCCCTCGATCTCGGCGATGAGCAGCTCGACCGCCCGGCGGCCGGTGGCCTCGAACTCCTGGTGGATGGTGGTCAGCGGAGGCCAGAACGAGTCAGACTCGGCCATGTCGTCGAAGCCGACCACGCTCACGTCGGCCGGAACGCGGCGGCCCGCCTCGTGCAGGGCGCGCAGCACGCCGAGCGCCATCTGGTCGTTCGCGGCGAACACCGCGGTGATCTCGGGGCGTGCGGCGATCTCCCGGCCGTATCCGTATCCCGCGGCCGTCGACCAGTCGCCGCGGAACACCTCAGGCACCGGAGCGCCTGCGGCCTCCAGAGTGTCCCGCCAGGCCTGCTCGCGGCGGGCCGCCGAGTACGAGTCGGCCGGGCCGGAGATGTGCCACACGGTCTCGTGGCCCAGCGACAGCAGGTGCTCGGTGGCCTGGCGTGCGCCCTCGGCCTGGTCGGTGTCCACCTGCGGGTAGTCCGGACGCTCGGTGGAGTCGATGACGACGACGGAGAGCCCGGACGGCAGCTCGACGTCGGCGCGGTCCACGATGTGCGCTTCGATGACGATGATGATCCCGTCCACCGCCTGCTCCAGCAGCCGGGTGAAAGCGATGCTGACGTCCTGCTGGGTGGGTCGCTCCACCGGCACGACGGTGATCGAGTAGCCGGCGGTCGCTGCCGAGACGGCGATCGCGTCGAGCGTGCGCATGTTGCCGTAGGACGACAGCGTGAACATCACCACGCCGAGGTTGCGGAAGAGCCCGGAGCGCAGCGCCCGCGCCGCGCGGTTGGGGCGGTAGCCGAGCGCCTGCATGGAGGCCAGGACCCGGTCGCGGGTGGCGGCCTCCACGTTGGTGAGGCCGTTGGCGACGCGCGAGACGGTCTGGGTGGAGACGCCGGCGTGCGCGGCGACGTCGCCCAGCGACGGGCCGCGGGTGCGTCCGCCGCGGCGTGCGGGCGCCGGGTCGGCGATCGACTCGGTCATAGCTCCCCATTCTGGTGAAGGATCCCGCCGGAACCGGGTCGACGGACCGGGGGTCGAAAACTGCGCTTGCATCATGTTGACGTCAACATGCTAGGGTATGCAACCAGATGTTGACGTAAACATCTGCCGCGACCGCCGCGATGCACCGGCAGGGGCGGCGAGCACCGAATCACCGAGGAAGGCCATGACAACGACGTCCCTCACGCCGACGGCCCCGCCGGCGTCCGCGCCGCGGCGGCGCCTCCGCCGCCCGCGCCGAGACTGGCGCGGCTGGGCCTTCGTGGCCCCGTTCCTGGTCGTGTTCGCCCTGATGATCGTCGCGCCGGTCGTCTACGCCCTCTACCTCAGCCTCTTCCGCCAGCAGCTCATCGGCGGCAACGCGTTCGTCGGGCTCGACAACTACGTCGCGCTGCTGCAGGACGGGAAGTTCTGGGAGTCCTTCGGCCGGGTCGCGCTCTTCCTGGTCGTCCAGGTGCCGATCATGCTCGCCCTCTCGCTCGTCGCGGCGCTCGCCCTCGACTCGGCCCGCCTGCACGGCGCCGGCTTCTTCCGCATCGCGCTGTTCCTGCCCTACGCCGTCCCCGGCGTCGTGGCCGCGTTGATCTGGGGCTTCATCTACGGCGACCAGTTCGGCCTGACGGCGAGCGTCAACCACCTGCTCGGCACGCAGCTGGCCCCGCTCGCCGGCCAGTGGATCCTCGGCTCGATCGGCAACATCGTGACCTGGGAGTTCATGGGCTACAACATGCTGATCTTCTACGCAGCGCTGCGGGTCATCCCGGGCGAGCTCTACGAGGCCGCCGAGATCGACGGCGCCGGCGCGTTCCGCACCGTGTTCAGCATCAAGCTGCCCGCGGTGCGCGGCGCGATCGTCATCGCGACGATCTTCTCGATCATCGGCAGCTTCCAGCTCTTCAACGAGCCGAACCTGCTCAAGCAGCTGGCGCCCAACGCGATCAGCAGCTACTTCACCCCCAACATGTACGCCTACAACCTGTCGTTCGCCGGTCAGCAGTTCAACTACGCGGCCACGGTCGCGATCGTGATGGGCGTCATCACCGCGGTGATCGCCTACGTCGTCCAGCTCCGCGGCTCGCGCAAGGAGGTCCGCTGATGACCGCGCTCACCGAACGCACACGCAAGGCGCCCTCCCGCGCCGCCGCCCGATCCAACCGCGTCGCCCGCGCGGCCGCACCGGCCTCCGGCCGCCGCAGCCGCAAGTCGACCGCGCTGACGATCGTGATGATCGTGTTCACGATCTACTCGTTCGTGCCGCTGATCTGGCTGATCGTCAACGCGACCAAGAGCCAGCCGGACCTGTACTCGTCCTTCGGGCTCTGGTTCGGCAAGGACTTCAACCTCTTCCAGAACATCGCGCAGCTGTTCACGTACCGCGACGGCATCTTCCTGCAGTGGCTGGGCAACACCCTCCTCTACGTGGTCGTCGGAGCGGGTGGGGCGACCCTGCTGGCGACGGTCGCCGGCTACGGGATGGCGAAGTTCAACTTCCCCGGCAAGCGGGCGGTGTTCGCCATCGTGCTCGGCGCGATCGCGGTGCCCGGCACGGCGCTGGCCGTCCCGACCTTCCTCATGTTCAGCCAGGTGGGGCTCACGAACACCCCGTGGGCGGTCATCCTGCCGTCGCTGATCAGCCCGTTCGGGTTCTACCTGATCTGGACCTACGCCAGCGAGGCGATCCCCACCGAGCTGCTGGAGGCCGCCCGGATGGACGGCGCGGGCGAGTTCCGCACCTTCTTCACCATCTCCCTCCGCCTCCTCGCCCCCGGTGTCGTGACCGTCGCGCTGTTCGCGATCGTCGCCACCTGGAACAACTACTTCCTGCCGCTCATCATGCTGAGCGATCCGACCTGGTACCCCCTCACGGTCGGCCTCAGCCAGTGGAGCGCGCAGGCGACCGGGGTCGGTGCCCAGCCGATCTTCAACCTCGTGATCACCGGCTCGCTCGTCACGATCATCCCGATCGTGGCCGCGTTCCTGGTGCTCCAGCGCTACTGGCAGTCGGGTCTGGCCGCCGGAAGCGTCAAGCAGTGAACACAGCACCTCCCTCCCACCCACAAGGAAGTGAAAGGAACACCACCATGAAGCGCATCCTGCGTTCACGGAGCCTCCGTCGCGTCGCAACAGCCGTCGTGGCGACCGCCGTCATCGGCGCGTCGCTCGCGGCGTGCTCGTCGGGCTCCAACTCCGGCGGCGGCAGCGCCTCCGACATCGACGCGGCCCTCAAGCAGGGCGGCACCATCACGTACTGGTCGTGGACGCCGTCCGCCGAGGCCCAGGTCGCCGCGTTCGAGAAGGCCTACCCGAAGGTGAAGGTCAAGCTCGTCAACGCCGGCACCAACACGACCGAGTACACCAAGCTCCAGAACGCCATCAAGGCCGGCTCGGGCGCGCCCGACGTCGCGCAGGTCGAGTACTACGCCATCCCGCAGTTCGCCCTCGGCGACGCGCTCGTCGACCTGAAGCAGTACGGCTTCGACTCGCTGAAGAGCGACTACACGCCCGGGCCCTGGGGCTCCGTGAACGTCGGCGGCAAGCTCGTCGGCCTCCCGCAGGACAGCGGCCCCATGGCGATGTTCTACAACAAGACCGTCTTCGACAAGTACGGCCTGACCGTGCCGAAGACCTGGGACGAGTACGTCGCCGACGCGCAGAAGCTGCACGCCGCCGACCCGAACGCCTACATCACCAGCGACTCGGGCGACTCCGGCTTCACCACCTCGATGATCTGGCAGGCCGGCGGCCGGCCGTTCCAGGTCGACGGCACCAAGGTGTCGATCAACCTGCAGGACGAGGGCACCAAGAAGTGGACCGCCACCTGGGACAAGCTGGTGCAGGGCAAGCTGCTCTCCACCGTCCCCGGCTGGAGCGACGACTGGTTCAAGGCGCTCGGCAACGGCTCGATCGCGACCCTGGTCACCGGCGCCTGGATGCCCGGCGTGCTGGAGTCCTCGGTCAAGGACGGCTCCGGCCAGTGGCGCGTCGCGCCCATCCCCACCTACGACGGCACCCCGACGAACGCGGAGAACGGCGGCGGTGCGCAGGTCGTGCTCAAGCAGTCGAAGAACCAGGCGCTCGCCGCGGGCTTCCTCAAGTGGCTGAACAACGACCCGGCGTCGATCAAGGTGTTTCTGCAGTCCGGCGGCTTCCCGTCCACGACCAAGGACCTCAACTCCTCTGACTTCCTCGCCCAGGCTCCGGAGTACTTCGGCGGCCAGAAGATCAACGAGGTGCTCGTGGACGGCGCGAAGAACGTCTCGACCGGGTGGCAGTACCTGCCCTTCCAGGTCTACGCGAACAGCATCTACGGCGACACCGTCGGCCAGTCGTACACGTCGAACTCCAGCCTGAACCCCGGCCTGCAGGCCTGGCAGAAGGCGCTGGTCAGCTACGGCAACCAGCAGGGCTTCACGGTCACCGGCAAGTAATCCCCCTCCGCCGCAAGAAACAGTCCCGGCCCTCGGGCGTCCGCCGTTCGGCGGGCGCCCGAGGGAGGAGAGAGCACATGAGCACCTTCGAGATCGCCGGGGACGACTTCCTCCTCGACGGCCGTCCCCACCGCATCCTGTCCGGGGCGATCCACTACTTCCGCGTCCACCCCGACGACTGGGCCGACCGCATCCGCAAGGCGCGGCTGATGGGCTTGAACACCGTCGAGACGTACGTGCCGTGGAACGCCCACGAGCCGCAGCCGGGCGAGTGGACGGCGGAGGGCGCGCTCGACCTCGCGCGCTTCCTGCGCACGGTGCAGGAGGAGGGGATGCACGCGATCGTGCGGCCCGGCCCGTACATCTGCGCCGAGTGGGACAACGGCGGGCTGCCCGCTTGGCTGTTCACCGACCCGTCCGTCGGCATCCGGCGCTCCGAGCCGGTGTTCCTCGCGGCGGTCACTGCGTTCCTGGAGCGCGTGCTCGCAATCGTCCGCCCGCTGCAGGTGACCGAGGGCGGCCCGGTGCTGCTCGTGCAGGTCGAGAACGAGTACGGCGCCTACGGCGACGACAAGGACTACCTCCGGCACCTGGTGAAGGTCTTCCAGGGCGCGGGCATCACGGTGCCGCTCACCACCGTCGACCAGCCCGAGCCGGCGATGCTCGAGAACGGCTCGCTGCCCGGCCTGCTCAAGACGGCCTCCTTCGGCTCCCGCTCGCGCGAGCGGCTCGCCACCCTGCGCGAGCACCAGCCGGCCGGACCGCTGATGTGCTCCGAGTTCTGGGACGGCTGGTTCGACCACTGGGGCGCGCACCACCACACGACGTCCGTCGAGCAGTCCGCCGCCGACCTGGACGAGCTGCTGGCGCTCGGCGCGTCGGTGAACATCTACATGTTCCACGGCGGCACCAACTTCGGCTTCACCAACGGCGCCAACGACAAGGGCGTCTACCAGCCCATCGTCACGAGCTACGACTACGACGCCCCACTGGATGAGGCGGGGGAGCCGACCGAGAAGTTCTGGGCATTCCGCGAGGTGATCGCCAAGCACGCGCCGGTGCCGGCGGAGGAGCCCGTCGTCGCCGCCGCGGCACCCGCGTTCAGCGTGCCGTTCCTCGACGCCGTGCCGCTGTTCGCGGTCGCCCCGAAGCTGGGCGACTGGCAGCACACCGATGACCTGCCGACGTTCGACGCGCTCGGCCACTACGCGGGCCTCGGGCTGTACCGCACCGAGATCGACACGACCGAGCCCGCCGTCCTCGAGTTCGGGGAGGTGCGCGACCGAGCCTACGTGTTCGTCGGGTCCACACGCGTCGGCGTGCTCGCCCGCGACCACCACGACAGTGCGATCACCCTCTCACCGAGCCGCGGCACACTGACCGTGCTGGTCGAGGACCAGGGCCGCGTCGATTACGGCCCCCGGATCGGTGAGCCCAAGGGCCTGATCGGCCCCGCGCGGCTGAACGGTGAGAGCCTCTGCCGCTGGAGCGTCCTGCCGCTGCGCCTGCCGTCGCTGGACGCCGTGCGCGCCGAGCTCGACGCCGCAGGCGCCGCCGTGGAGCAGGAGCCGGAGCGGCTCGCCGGGCCGGTGTTCGCGCGCGCGAGCTTCGAGCTGGAGGAGGCGGGGACGCTGTTCCTCGACACCACCGGCTGGGGAAAGGGTGTCGCCTGGATCAACGGCTTCAACCTCGGCCGCTACTGGACCCGAGGCCCCCAGGAGACGCTGCACGTCCCCGCGCCGGTCACTCGCGCCGGCCGCAACGAGCTCGTGATCCTGGAGCTGGAGTCCGCTGCCGACGCGACCGCGGACTTCGTCCCCGAACCGCGCCTCGGCCACACCGACTTCTGACGCCCCTCGGCAGAGGTCAGGAGGGGTCGAGGTCGCGGCGGTCGCGCAGCTCGGCCTCCAGCTGCCGGATCTTGTCATCCTCGATCTCGCGCTCGAGCGCGGCGAGCTGCTCCTCGGTCGACAGTGGTCGCGTCACCGGCGCCTGGTACCCGCGCGCGACCGTCGTCCGCCGCGGGCGCGAAAACGTGCCGCCGTACTCGCGCCCGATGGCGAACCACAGGACCCCGCCGATCAGCGGCAGCAGGATCACGATGAAGATCCAGGCCACCTTCGGCAGGTGCTTCACCTGACTGCTGTCGCGCAGGATGATGTCGATCAGCGCGACGACGAAGAAGACGAGGATCAGCAGAGGGACGACGGCCATCCGCCGAGTCTAGGGGGAGCCCCGCTCACTCCCAGACCATGAACGGCCGCAATTCCAGCTGGCCGTTGCGGGCCATCGGGTGCCGGGAGGCGATCTCGATGGCCTCGTCCAGGTCCTCGACCTCCAGGATGTCGAAGCCGCAGATCACCTCTTTCGTCTCGGTGAAGGGCCCGTCGGTCACGTAGCGCTTGCCGTCGCGCACGCGGACGACGCGCGACTCGGACTGCGGCTGGAGCACCTCCCCGATGATCCGCTTGCCGCTGGCGTCGAGCGGGTCCACCCAGAGGTCGACGTCCGACTCGTCGCTCTCGGTGTCCGGCTGGGAGTCGGTGATCACGAACATCATGTACTTCATCGCGTGGTGTCCTTTCGTAAATCGGTTGTCGGTTCACTGGGACGTCGAACGGAGCGGCCGCCGGTCGACATTTCCGTTCTCCCGGATGAGCCGGTGGACGACATACTCCACCGTCCCCGCCACGACCCCGGCGCCGAGCGGCTCGCTGAACCAGCCGAGGTAGGTCGCCGGGGTGGTCAGCCAGAGGAGGGTGTAGCCGACGAAAGCGACGACGAACGCGCTCGCCGTGGCGCAGACGTGACGCCACCAGTGCACGCCCCCCGGGCGGGCGCGGGCGAACCAGGCGTAGTGGACGGCCGCGCTGAGGAAGCCGACCCCGGCGGCGGCCGGGCCGTACAGGAAGAGCTGCGGGCTGAGCAGCTCGCGCTTGGTGTCGCTGCCCAGTTCGTAGTCGAGGATGTGCAGGAAGCCGACGGCGGCGCCCGCGAGCACGCCGGTGATCAGGATGACGAGGCGCGCGTCCCTCCCGAGCAGCGGGTGGTGGTGCGCGGTCGTCACGGGGCCGACGATACTGTGCGGCGGCCGGAGCCGTCCAGCGTTTGCCGAGTCGGTTAGTGTAGCCTTACCTTACTCGTTGTCCCGCCCTCCCACCGGCCCGAAGGGAACCGCTGTGCCCGTGCTCGCCCCGCCGCTGACGGACCGCCCGGCGTACCGGCCGTACCGCGCGGAGGTCGTGGCGATCCGCCGGCTGAGCCCCGGTTTCGCGCGTGTGAGCCTCGCCTGCGACGATTTCGAGACCTTCGGCACGGAGCGGCTGGACCAGCGGATCAAGCTTGTCTTCCCGCTGCCCGACGGCACGTTCAGCCCGCTCGACGCGGGGGACTGGTACGACCAGTGGCGTGCGCTGCCTGAGCACAGGCGCAACCCGTTCCGCACCTACACGGTGCGCGACGTCGACCCGCGCGAGCGCCGGCTCGACGTGGACTTCGTCGTGCACGGCGACGGCGGCCCGGCCGCTCGGTGGCTCGCCGGCGCGACGATGGGCGACGAGCTGGTGGTGATCGGGCCGGACGCCCTCAGTCCGCACTCCGGGGTGGGGATCGACTGGCGGCCGGGGGAGGCCACGGAGCTGCTGCTGGCGGGCGACGAGACCGCGGCGCCGGCGATCGCCTCGATCCTGGAGGGGCTGCCGCCGACGCGCAGGGCGCACGCGTTCATCGAGGTCCCGACGGCGGCCGACGTGCTTCCGCTGCGCGTTGGACGCCACGTCGAGGTCACCTGGCTCGCGCGCGAGGGCGGCGAGCACGGAGGCCGTCTCATCTCCGCGGTGACCGGCTGGCTGGCCGGGCATCCCGACGTGGTCGCGGCCGCCGCGGCCGGTCGCGCGCAGCGGCTGGAGGACGTCGACGTGGACGCGGACATCCTCTGGGACAGCCCGGAGCTCTCCGGCCCCGCGCGGTCCGCCGGCGGCTTCTACGCCTGGATCGCCGGCGAGTCGGGCGTCGTCAAGACGCTGCGCAGACTCCTGGTGCGCGGGCACGGGATCGACCGCGGGCGCGTGGCCTTCATGGGGTACTGGCGGCTGGGGCGCGCCGAGCGGGTCTGACCCGCTACTTGTTCTTGGTCTCCGTGCCGGCGAACGTCGCAGGGTAGTTGCTGAGCCAGGTCCAGTGGCTCACCGGCCAGCTCACCACGAATGCCCGGCCGACCACGTCGTTCATCGGAACGAAGCCCTTCGTCGGGTCGTCCATGTGGTACCGGGAGTCCGCCGAGTTGTAGCGGTTGTCGCCCATCACCCAGATCTTCCCGGCCGGGACGGTCACATCGAACGGCTTGGCCGACACGGCCTGCTGCCCCGCGGGCAGCAGCACATACGGCTCCTTCAGCGGCACGCCGTTCACGCTCATCTGGCCGAGGGCGTTGCAGCAGGTGATGTGGTCGCCCGGGAGGCCGATCAGCCGCTTCACGAGGTGCTGGTCGCTGTCCGAGGCGCCGAGGCCGACGAAGTCGAGCACCGCGCCGACGCCCTGCTGGATGGGGTTGCCGGTCTGCGGCGCCGCGGCGGGAAGCCAGCCGCCCGGATCCTTGAAAACGACGACGTCGCCGCGCGACAGCGGGAAGACCGACGGCTGCAGTTCGTTGACGATGATCCGGTCGTTGATCTGGAGGGTGTTCTCCATCGACCCGGAGGGGATGTAGAACGACCGCGCGACGAACGTCTTGATCAGGAACGAGACCAGCACCGCGATGACGAAGATCACGACGACGTCGCGGAGGAGGACCTTCCAGCCGGACTTGCGGGTGGCACGACGGGGTCGCATGGTCTCGGTGCTGTCGGTCACAAGGCTTCACGCTAGCGTGCCGAGGCTGAGAGACGCATCCGACCCTCCTACGAGGGATTGTCCCGCAGGGCCGCCCGGTGAAAGGATCGGAGCACGGGCCGGCCCGACTCCCGTCGGGGGCCCGCGTGATCATGCGGGATGCGTTGGCGCGCTTCAGACTGCTGACACGACGCGAACCTCCGCGCCGCGGCGATCGGGGCCGCGTCCGCCGCGATCCGGCACTCGTCTCCGGTGATCGGCTGCCCTTTCCCGGAGGGCCCGCCGGGTTTCGCGGTGTCGTCGCCGGAGGCTCCCCGCTGCACGAGCGGCCGGTGCTGAGGCCGCTGGCCCACGCTGCGGCGGTACTCCTGGCAACCGGCCTCCTGCTCGCTCCGCTTCCGGCATCCGCCGACGACTGCCAGGGGCAGGACTGCAGCACCTCGACGCCGACACCCGACCCGGACGATTCACCCGCGCCCACACCCTCGCCGACCCCGACGCCCACTCCGACGCCGACGCCGACTCCGACGCCGACTCCGACGCCCACGCCGACCCCGACGCCGACCCCCACGCCGACACCCACTCCGAAGCCCACGCCGACGCCGACGCCCACGCCATCGCCGTCCGACACCCCGGCCCCGACCGACGACATCCCACTGCTCATCCCGCCCGACCTCACGGGAACCGTCCAGTCCGACACCGCGCAGGTGGAGCAGGCGGCCCAGCTGGCCAGCGACCTGGCCTCCGCGCAGCAGGCGCTCGCCGACGCCACGAACGCCAACCTCGGCGTGCAGCGGGAGCAGACCCAGGCCCAGTCCGCGTCCGACGCGCTCGCCGCCCAGGCGAAGGCCGCGAAGAAGAAGGCCGCGGCCTCCGCCGCCTTCGCGACCGCGCTGATCCGCGCGGCCGGCTGGAAGGGTCTCGGCTCCGACCCGCTGGCTGCGGTGCTCGGGACGAACGGCGACCTCCTCACGAAGCTCGGCGCCGTCAACCGGCTCAACACGCTCTCCAGCGATCGGGTCGCCGCGCTGCGCGACGCGTCGACGGACGCCAAGGCCGCGTCGAATCTGAGCGGCCAGGCGAAGCATGCGGCCGCCGCGCTCGCCGGCATCGACGTCGACGCCAGCCAGCAGGCCGTCGACGACGCCCAGGCCCAGGTCGACTCGGCCTCCGCCGCGCTCGCCCAGCTGCCCACCGTGCTCACCGCCGGGACGGGCTGGCAGGCGCTCACCGTCGATCCGTCCGCCATCGCGACCGGCTGGGCGCTGCCGGTGCACGGCCCGATGACCGACCCGTTCGGCCCCCGGCCCTCGCGTCCGCTCGGAACCGCGCTCTTCCACCCGGGCGACGACATCGGCGCCGCCTGCGGCACGACCATCGTCGCCGCGGCCGCCGGAACCATCCTGGCAGCCGGCCCGAACGGCGGATACGGCAACTTCATCCTCATCGACCACGGCGGCGGCGTCGAGACCGCCTACGGGCACATCCGGGACGGCGGGATCGGCGTGACGGTCGGCGAGCACGTCGACGCCGGGCAGCCCATCGCGCAGGTCGGCACGACGGGGCTCTCCACCGGCTGCCACCTCCACCTCGAAGTCCGCGTGAACGGCGTCCAGATCGACCCGTACCCGTTCCTCGCGGCACGGGGGGTCATCGTCGGAACCCGCTGAGGGGCGTACGGTTCAGGACATGACGGAACTGACGGAGCTGGTGGGCTCGTGGATGCGCCGCCAGCGCTGGTACTCGACCAAGGCGTTCGAACCGAGGCTGCGGCTCCTGGGCTCCTTCGAACTCGAACGCGCACCCGAGACGGCGGATGACGGATCCCGGATCGTCACGCACTTCTTCTGCGACGACGCGCCCCGCACGCCCCGCGTGTACCAGGTGCCGCTCGTGGCGCGCGTGCAGCGGGACGGCGACCCGGCCGGGTACGTGGGGGAGGCCGGCGGCCGCCACCTCTACGACGGACCGGTCGAGGAGGCGTACGTCGCCGCGCTCGCGGCGCTGATGACCGGAGCGGGCGCCGCCGACGGCGAGCACGCCCGCGCGGGCGGCCACACGCTCGGCGAACGCATCCCCGTGCTGTCGTCGCGGCGGCTCTCGGCGGAGCAGTCGAACACCTCCATCGTCGCCGAGCTCGGCGACCGGCTTGCGCTCGTGAAGGTCTTCCGGGTCGTGCAGGACGGCGAGAACCCGGACATCTCCACCCTGGCGGCGCTGACCGCTGGCGGCTCGGAGCGCACGCCCGCCCTCCTGGGGTGGCTGACCGGGTCGTGGCCGGCGCCCGACGGCGCGTCGGCGGCGGGGGAGCTGGCGTTGATGCAGGACTTCGTGCCCGGCGCCGAAGACGGCTGGGAGCTGGCTGTCGGCGCGGCGGAGTCGGGCGAGGACTTCACCGAGCGCGCCTACGCCCTGGGCGCCGGCACCGCGGAGCTGCACCGGCTGCTCGCGGGCGTGCTGCCGACGAAGCGCGCGGAGACCGAGGACGTGCGCGCGGCCCTCGACGGGATGTTCCAGCGGCTCACCATCACGACCACGGAGGTGCCGGAGGTCGAGACGCTGCGCGCGGAGATCGCGTCGGTCTACGCGGCGGCCGCCGCGGCGCCGCTGCCGGTGCTGCAGCGCATCCACGGCGACCTCCACCTGGGCCAGGTGCTGTTCTCGCCGGAGCGCGGCTGGCAGTTCATCGACTTCGAGGGCGAGCCGCTGCGCCCGCTCGCCGAGCGCGCCCTCCCCGACGCGACCATGCGCGACGTGGCCGGGATGCTGCGCTCGTTCGACTACGTCGCCGGATCGCTCGCCCGGCGTGAGCCTCCCGTCGACGCGTCGACGTGGGCGGCCGACGCCCGCACGGCGTATCTGGAGGGCTACGCGAGCGTCGCCGGGGACGTCCTGGACGAGTTCCACGAGCTTCTGGCGGCGTTCGAGCTCGACAAGGCGGTCTACGAGATCACCTACGAGGCACGGCACCGGCCGAGCTGGATCCCGATCCCGCGGGCGGCGGTCGACCGGCTGCTGAGCGACGCCGCCGGGGTCGCGCACTGAGGCACGCGTCCGGCGTACGCACGAGCACGGCGCCCGACGTGTTACCCGCACGGCGGGCGCCGTGGAGGCGGACATCTTCGAAGCCCATGCCCGCCTTGCGCGCATTGTGCGGCGCGCGCGACGCCGCGGGCAGACAGACGACGCTGTCTACCCGCGGCCGCCGCGTGTTCAGGCCTGCGGGACCTGCGTCCCGATCCGGTACTTCGCGCCGCGATGGTCCTCCGGGAGCCGGTCGCCCGCGCCGTGCAGCTTGTTGCGCAGCGTGCCCTCGGCGTACTCCTCCGGGTAGGCGCCGCGCTTGCGGAGCTCGGGGATGACGAACTCGACGATGTCCTCGAAGGTGCCGGGCGTGATCGCGTAGGCCAGGTTGAACCCGTCCACGTCGGTCTCCTCGACCCACTCCTGGAGCTGGTCGGCGATGCTGACCGCGCCGCCGACGATGTACGGGCCGAGGCCGCCGATGACGCCGTTGCGGCCGATGTCCCGCACCGTCCACTCGCCGCCCTCGGCGTTCGGCCGCTGGAAGTTGGCGACCGCCGACTGGATGGCGTTGCTCTTGACGTTGCCGATCGGCTCGTCCAGGTCGTATTGCGACAGGTCGACGCCCATCCAGCCCGACATGAAGACCAGCGCGCCCTCGTCGTTCGTGTACTGCAGGTAGTCCTCGAACTTGGCCTGCGCCTTCTCGTCCGTCTCGTCGGTGACGATCGTGAGCAGCGTGTAGATGCGGGCGGAGTAACGGTCGCGGCCGGCGGCCTCCAGTGCGTCGCGGAGCTTGCCGACCGTCTCCTTCAGGCCCTCCTTGGTGGAGGCCGCGACGAAGATCGCCTCGGCGTTCTCAGCCGCGAACGAGATGCCGCGCTTGGACGCGCCGGCCTGGTAGATCACCGGTGTGCGCTGCGGGCTCGGCTCGGAGAGGTGGATGCCCGGGACCGTGAAGTGCTTGCCCTGGTGGCCGATCTCGTGCACCTTCGCCGGGTCGGTGAAGACGCCGGACTCCCGGTCGCGGATGACGGCGTCGTCCTCCCACGAGCCCTCCCACAGCTTGTAGAGCACCTCCAGGTACTCGTCGGCGTGGTCGTAGCGGTCGTCGTGCTGCAACTGGTCGTCGTGACCCATGTTGCGCGCGGCCGACGGCAGATAGCCGGTGACCACGTTCCAGCCGACCCGGCCGTTGGTCAGGTGGTCGAGCGTCGACATCCGGCGGGCGAACGGGTACGGGTGCTCGTAGGCGGTTCCGGCGGTGACGCCGAAGCCCAGGTTCTCGGTCACCAGCGCCATCGCCGAGACCAGGAGGAGCGGGTCGTTGACCGGGACCTGCGCGCCGTGGCGGATCGCGGCCTCGTTGCTGCCGCCGTAGACGTCGTAGGTGCCGAGCACGTCGGCGATGAAGATCCCGTCGAAGGTGCCGCGCTCCAGGAGCTTCGCGAGCTCGGTCCAGTAGGTGAGGTCCTTGTAGCGCCAGGCCTGGTCGTCGGGGTGACGCCACATGCCGGAGGACTGGTGGGCGACGCAGTTCATGTCGAACGCGTTGAAACGGATCTGCCGGGTCATGCCGTCCAGAATGCATGCGTTGCCGCGGCGCTTGCACCCCTCCCGTCACGTTCCGTAACGGACGCTGGTCAACGACCGCGGAAGTCCGGTCGCCGCTTCTGCTGGAAGGCGGCGAAGCCCTCGCGGTAGTCGGCGGTTTCGCGGAGCTCCGCCTGCGCGGCGTTCTCGGCGGCGACCGACGACCAGAGGTCGAGGTCGCCGTCGCGCAGGCCGGCGACGATGCGCTTGCTCGCCAGGAAGGCTTGCGTCGCCCCGCGTGCGGCGGCTGTCGCGGCCTCCTCCGCCGCGGCCTCCACCTCGCCGGACGGTAGCGCGCGGCTGAACAGCCCGCCCGCCACGGCCTCCGCTCCGGAGATCAGCCGGCCGGAGTAGATGAGGTCGAGCGCGCGGTGCGGGCCGAGCCGGGAGACCAGCAGCCAGTGGCCGCCCGAGTCGAGGGCGGCGCCCAGGGCGGCGAACGGCGAGCCGACCTTGGCGTCCTCGGCGACGTAGACGACGTCGGTCGCGACCAGCAGGCCGAGGCCGACGCCGAGCGCCGCGCCGCGGACGGCGGCGAAGGTCGGGGCCGGGAAGGCGCTCATCCGGCGCAGCAGCGGCGTCACGAGACCGTCGAGGTAGCCGGTCACGTCGTCCGTCGCCGGGTCGACGCCCGCGATGTCGCGGCCGGCGCAGAACGAGCGGCCCTCGCCACGCAGCACGAGCGCGCGCACCCCGGCGGCCTCGGCCTCGGCGTAGGCGGCGTCGAGGGCGCGGAGGTCGTCCGGGCCGAGCGCGTTGAGCCGCTCCGGCGCGTTCAGCGTGACGCGCGCGATGCCGTCCTGGATGCCGAGCTCGATCACTGCGCCTCCTCGATCACTGCGTCAGACGTCATAGTCCACTGCGACCTTCTCGGTGAGCGGGTGCGACTGGCAGGTGAGCACGTACCCGGCCTCCAGCTCCTCCGGCTCGAGCGCGTAGTTCTCGGTCATCCGCACGTCGCCGGAGAGCAGGCGCGCGCGGCAGGTCCCGCAGACGCCGCCGGTGCAGGCGAACGGCACGTCCGGCCGCACCCGCAGCGCGGCGTTGAGGACCGACTCGTTGGCGTCCACCGGCGTGGTCACCGTCGTGGTCTGGCCGTCGAGCGTGAACTCGATCTCCGCAGTCTTCTCGCCGTCGTGCACGACGACGGGGTGGCCGACGTCGCCGCGGACCTCGCCCGGCTCGCCGGTGGTGAACAGCTCGAAGTGGACGCTGGACCGCGGCACGTCGTAGGTCTCCAGCACGTCGCGGCAGAGCTGCACCAGCTCGAACGGTCCGCACAGGAACCACTGGTCGACCGTGTCCGGCGGCAGCAGTGCGTCGAGGATGGTGCGCAGCCGATCCTCGTCGATCCGGCCGGAGAGCAGGGGAGCGGAGCGCTGCTCGCGGGAGAGCACGTGGTGCAGCGCGAGGCGCGACGGGTAGCGGTCCTTGAGGTCGGCCAGCTCCTCCAGGAACATCACGTCGATCGCCGTGCGGTTCGTGTAGACGAGCGTGAACGAGCTGGTGTCGGAGGCCGCCAGCACGCTGGAGGCCAGCGCCATCAGCGGCGTGATGCCCGACCCGGCCGCGATGCCGGCGACGTGGACGCCGTCGAGCGCCCCGAGGTCGATCGTGAACGTCCCCTGCGGGCTCATCACGTCGATCCGGTCGCCCGCGCGCAGCTCGCTGGTCGCCCAGGTGGAGAACGCGCCGCCCAGGTCGCGCTTGATCGCGACGCTGATCCGGCCGGGCAGCGGCGGCCGGCAGATCGAGTAGCTGCGCCGGAGCTCCTTGCCCTCGACGGTCGCGCGGAGGGCCACGTGCTGGCCGGGCAGGTAGTCGTACTCGCCGTGCAGCTCCTCGGGGACCGCGAAGGTCACCTCGACGCTCGCGGCGGTCAGCGGGCGCACGTCGGCGACCGCGAGCGTGTGGAATCGCGCACGCGCCATCAGCGGGACCTCACAGTGCCTTGAAGTGGTCGAACGGCTCGCCGCACCCGTCGCAGACGAAGAGCGCCTTGCACGCGGTGGAGCCGAAGTGCGAGATCTCCCTGGTCTTCAGCGAGCCGCAGTGCGGGCACTTGATCGCGAGCGTGAGCCGCACCGGGCCGGTGCCGGGCGGCGGCGCGATGCCGTAGTCGCGCAGCGCGGCGCGGCCGTGGTCGCTGATCCAGTCCGTCGTCCACGCCGGAGCGAGCGCGAGGCTGACCCGCACGTCGGAGAAGCCCTCGGCCGCGAGCGCGCGCACCACGTCCTCCCGGATCGCGTCCATCGCCGGGCAGCCCGAGTAGGTCGGGGTGAGCACGACGTCCACGCCGGTGTCGGTCACGGTGACCTCGCGCAGCACGCCCAGGTCGTCGATGGTCAGTACGGGGACTTCGGGGTCGAGCACCGCCGCGGCGGCCGCCCAGGCCCGGCCGGCCTCGGCCGCGTGCCCGGTCACCAGGTCGCTCCGGGGTGCGAGCGGGTGAGCACCTGCATCTCGGCCAGCAGCGGGGCCAGGTGCTCGGAGTGCCGGCCCTCGCGTCCGCCGCCGGCCGCGGTGAACGTCGACGGGAGTTCCAGCTCGGCCTCCGCCAGGATCGGCGCGACCGCGGCGTCGAACGCGTCGCGCAGCGTCGACGGCCGCGGGGCCACGCCCTCCAGCCGGTCCATCAGCGGCTCGTCGCGGAACAGCTCGGCGACGTACGGCCAGAGGTCGTCGAACGCGGTGAGCGTGCGGCGGCGCGACTCGTCGGTGCCGAGCGCGAGTCGCAGCACCCACTGGTCGGCGTGGTCGCAGTGGTAGGCGACCTCCTTGACCGCCTTGCCGGCGATCGCGGCGAGCACCGCGTCCTCGGAAGCGCGCAGCCGCTCGTACAGCTCGAACAGGTAGTGGGCGACGGCGACCTGCCGCACGATGGTGTGCGCGAAGTCGCCGTTCGGCTGCTCGAAGAGGTGCGCGGAGCGGAAGTCCTGCTCGTCGCGCCAGTAGGCCAGATCGTCCTCCGACCGTTCGGTGGCGCTGCCGGCGTAACGCAGCAGCGACCGGGCGTGGCCGAGCAGGTCCAGGGCGATGTTCGCGAGCGCGACGTCCTCCTCCAGCTCGGGAGCGCGGGAGATCCACCAGCCGAGCCGCTGGGCGAGCACGAGGGAGTCGTCTCCCAGCCAGAGCGCGTACTCCGCGACGTCGGGGGAGGCCGTGGCTTCGTCGGCGACGAACTCGGCCGACAGGGTCACGGTGCTGAGCTCGACGTGGCCGTGCTGGTCGTCGTCGTGGCCGTGGTCGTGGCTGTCGCTCACAGGTGCTTCACCCCTTCGCTCTCCGTGTAGTAGGTGGCGTGCCGGAAGTTTTTGCCCTCCGGCGAGGTGAAGAAGGCGTCCTTGGCGTCCGGGTCGCTCGCGGTGATCGCGTCGGAGCGGACCACCCAGATCGAGACGCCCTCGCCGCGACGGGTGTAGAGGTCGCGGGCGTTGCGCACCGCCAGCTCCTCATCCGGAGCGTGCAGCGAGCCGACGTGGACGTGGCTGAGGCCGCGGGAGGCGCGCACGAAGACCTCCCAGAGCGGCCAGACCTCGTGGGCCCCGTGCTTGTCGGTGCTGGGCTTGTCGGCGGTCATGCCGCGACCTCCTGGGTCCGGGCCTTCTGAGCTTTCTTCTCCGCATAGGCTGCGGCCGCCTCGCGCACCCACGCGCCGTCCTCGTGCGCGTCGCGTCGGCGCTGCAGCCGCTGCGCGTTGCACGGGCCGTCGCCGGCGATGACGCGCTGCAGCTCGCTCCAGTCGATCTCGCCGAGGTCGTAGGCCTGGCGCTCCTCGTTCCACTTCAGGTCCGGGTCGGGGAAGGTCACGCCGAGCGCCTCGGCCTGCGGGACGAGCATCCCGACGAACCGCTGCCGCAGCTCGTCGTTGGAGAACCGCTTGATCTTCCACGCCATCGAGCGCGCGGAGTTGGGGGAGTCGGCGTCCGGCGGCCCGAACATCATCAGCGACGGCCAGTACCAGCGGTTCACCGCGTCCTGCGCCATCCGCTGCTGCTCCGGCGTGCCGCGCATGAGCGTGAGCAGGATCTCGAAGCCCTGCCGCTGGTGGAACGACTCCTCCTTGCAGATCCGCACCATAGCGCGGCCGTACGGGGCGTACGAGCACCGGCACAGCGGCACCTGGTTGCAGATCGCCGCGCCGTCGACCAGCCAGCCGATCGCGCCGATGTCGGCCCAGCTCAGGGTCGGGTAGTTGAAGATCGAGGAGTACTTGGCGGCGCCGGTGATGAGCTGCTCTGTCATCTCGTCGCGCGTGATGCCGAGCGTCTGCGTCGCGGAGTAGAGGTAGAGGCCGTGGCCCGCCTCGTCCTGCACCTTGGCCATCAGGATGGCCTTGCGCTTGAGGCTCGGGGCGCGGCTGATCCAGTTGGCCTCCGGCTGCATTCCGATGATCTCGGAGTGCGCGTGCTGCGACATCTGCCGGATGAGCGTGCGCCGGTAGGCGTCAGGCATCCAGTCGCGCGGCTCGATGCGGGAATCGGCGGCGATGAGCTGCTCGAACAGGGCCTCGCCTGCCGCGTCGTCGTCGGTGGGGATGGTGGTCTCCGTTGCGTTCGTCATCGAACTCGGCGCTCCAATCAATACTGACTGATCGTTCGTTCAGTATATGCGCGGCAGGCGGGTTCGTGCCACACTTGCCAGGTGACCGACACCCGGACGGCCGAGCCCCTGCGCCGGGGCCGGCCCGGCTACGACCAGCGCGGCATCCTCGAAGTCGCCGTGGCCGCCTTCAACGAGCACGGATACGACGCGACCTCCATCGGGATGCTGGCCGAGCGGCTCGGGCTGTCCAAGTCGGCGATCTACCACCACGTCGCCTCCAAGGACGAACTGCTCGCCCTTGCGCTCGACGAGGCCCTCGACGGTCTGGAGGGCGCGCTGCGCTCGGCCGAGGAGACCACGGGCACCGCCGCCGACCGGCTCGCGCAGGTGCTCCGCGAGGCCGTGCTCGTGCTGGCCGACCGCCTCCCGTACGTGACCCTGCTGCTGCGCGTGCGCGGCAACACCGAGGTCGAGCGGGCTGCGCTGCAGCGCCGGCGCGCGTTCGACCACGCCGTCGCCGCCCTGGTGGCGGAGGCGCGCGACGAGGGCTCGCTGCGGGTGGAGGCCGACCCGGCCGTGGTCGCCCGCCTCCTGTTCGGCATGATCAACTCGCTGACCGAGTGGTACGACCCCGCGGGACCCGTCACACCCGGCGAGCTGGCCGACACGATCCTCGCCCTCGCCCTGCGCACCCCCGCCTGACCTACTCCTTCGCGACGAGGGTGAGGACGTCGTAGGAGGCGACGAGCTCGTCCTTCTGGTTGAGGATGCGCGCGTCCCAGCGCACCTCGCCGTACTCGTCCGTCTCGCGCGGCGTGATCTGCTTGGCTGTCAGCGCCACCCGGATGCTGTCGCCGGGCGAGACCGGCGTGATGAACCGCAGGTTCTCCAGCCCGTAGTTCGCCAGCACGGGCCCGGGAGCCGGGTCCACGAACAGCCCGGCCGCCCACGACACCAGCAGGTAGCCGTGCGCGACGCGGCCGGGGAAGAACGGATTCGCGGCCGCGGCCTCCTCGTCCATGTGCGCGTAGAACGTGTCGCCGGTGAAGGTCGCGAACGTCTCGATGTCGTCCAGCGTGACGCGGCGCGACTCCGACTGCACCTGGTCGCCGATCCGCAGCGTCGCGAGCGACTTGCGGAACGGGTGCGGCCCGTCGGTCGCGGCGGCGGCGCCCTCGTGCCACACGCCGGTCACGGCCGTGAGGAGGTCGGGGGAGCCCTGGATGGCCGTGCGCTGCATGTGGCCCAGCACCGCCCGGATGCCGCCCAGCTCCTCGCCGCCGCCCGCGCGGCCCGGGCCGCCGTGGACGAGGTGCGGCATCGGCGAGCCGTGCCCGGTGGAGGTGCGCGCGTCGTCGCGGTCGAGCAGGAGGATGCGGCCGTTGTACGCCGCGGTCCCCATCACCAGTTCGCGGGCGAACGCCGGATCGTGCGTCGCAGCGCTGGTCACGAGCGAGCCGCCGCCGAGCGCGACGAGCTGCGCCGCCTCCGCCGCCGTCTCGTACGGCAGCACGGCCGCGACCGGGCCGAAGGCCTCCACGGTGTGCGCCTCCGGCGTGCGGGCGTCGGCGAAGCGCAGCACGATCGGGGCGACGAAGGCGCCCTCCAGCTCGACTCCGACGCTGCCGTCTCCGCGGCGGACGCTCGGCTGGTCCAGCCCGCCGATCGCGAGCTCGCCGCCGGCCTCCACCAGGCGCGCCACCTGGCGCAGCACCTCCGCGCGCTGCTCGCGCGAGGCGAGCGGGCCCATGGTGACGCCCTCCGCACGCGGATCACCGACCACGACGCGCTCCTCGATCCGCGAGCGGACCGCCCCGAGCACGGCCTCCACGGCGGCCGCCGGGACGATCGCGCGCCGGATCGCCGTGCACTTCTGGCCGGCCTTGGCGGTCAGCTCGACCACCAGCTGCTTGACGTAGGCGTCGAACTCGGGTGTCCCCTGCTGGGCGTCCGGACCGAGCACCGACGCGTTGATGGAGTCCGTCTCGCTCGTGAACCGCACCCCGCCGGTCTGCACCGCGTCGTGCGCGCGCAGCCGCTCGGCGGTGGAAGCCGACCCGGTGAACGCCACCAGGTCGCCCAGCCGCAGGTGGTCGAACAGCCCGGGGACGCCGCCGCTGACGAGCTGCAGCGTCCCGGCGGGCAGCAGGCCGGACTCGACCAGAATGCGCACCATCGCCTCCGCCACGTACGCGGTCGGCGTCGCCGGCTTCGCGAGCGTCGGCATCCCGGCCAGGAAGGACGGCGCGAACTTCTCCAGCAGCCCCCAGACCGGGAAGTTGAACGCGTTGATCTGCACGGCGACGCCGGGCAGCCGGGTGAAGATGTGCTGGCCGAGGAAGGAGCCGTCCTTCGCCAGCGACTCCGCAGGGCCGTCCACGACGACCTGCGCGTTCGGGAGCTCGCGGCGGCCCTTCGAGGAGTAGGTGAACAGGGCTCCGATGCCGCCGTCCACGTCGATCCAGGCGTCCGTCCGGGTGGCGCCGGCCCGGGCGGAGAGGTCGTACAGCTCCTGCTTGCGCTCGGTCAGCACCTGCGCCATCCGCTTCAGCAGCACCGCGCGCTGGTGGAAGGTCAGCTCGCCGAGCGAAGCCTGGCCGACCGTGCGCGCGTAGTCGAGCGCTCCCGCCAGGTCGGCGCCCTCTGCGCTGACCCGGGCGACGAGTTCGCCGGTAGAGGCGTCGCGCACCTCGGCCGCGCCGTCGTCGGACGCGGGGCTCCACCACTGATCGCGCAGGTAGCTGGGCAGACTCATGATTCGGTACCTCCCGGGAGGGTCGGGAGCGACGGCGCTCCGCTGGATCGGACATCGGTGGATCGGACATAGGCTGGTGCCGTGGCCGATGGAGACTGGACGATCGAGCTCGGCGAGCTCGACGAGAAGATGGGCGTGCGCATCCTGGAGCAATCCGCGGAGCGCGTCGTCGCGACGATGCCGGTGGCGGGCAACCGCCAGTCGTTCGGGCTGCTGCACGGCGGCGCCTCTGTGGCGTTCGCGGAGGCTCTCGGCTCGTGGGCGGCCGTCATCCACGCCGGGCCCGGCCGCAGCGCCGTCGGGCTCGACATCAACGCCACGCACCACCGGTCGGCGCGCAGCGGTCTGGTGACCGGCGTCGCGACCGCCATCCGGCTCGGCAGGAAGGTGACCTCGCACGAGGTGGTCCTGACCGACGAGGACGGCAACCGGCTGTGCACCGTGCGCATCACGAACCTCATCGTGGACGCTCCGGAGCGCGCGTGAGCGGGGAGCCGCCCGCCGCCTCGTCGCCGCTCCAGTCGTAGAACCCGCGCCCGGACTTGCGGCCGAGGAGGCCGTCCGCGACCATCCGGCGCAGCAGCGCGGGAGGCTCGAAGCGCGGACCGAGCTCGCCCGCGAGGTAGTCGGCGATGTCGAGCCGCACGTCCAGCCCGACGATGTCGGTGAGCCGCAGCGGCCCGACCGGATGTTTGTAGCCGAGGGTCATCGCCGCGTCGATGGCCTCCGGGGAGGCGACGCCCTCCTCGACCATCCGCACCGCCTCCAGTCCGAGCAGCACGCCGAGCCGCGACGACGCGAAGCCGGGGGAGTCGCGCACCACGATCGGCGTCTTGCCGAGCGCGGCCACCCAGCCGGTGGCGAGGTCGACGGCGCTCGGCGCGGTCGCCTGCCCGGCCACGACCTCCACCAGCGCAGAGGCCGGCACGGGGTTGAAGAAGTGCATGCCGAGGAAGCCGCCCGGCCGGTTCAGCGACTCGGCGAGGCCGTCGATGGAGAGCGAGGAGGTGTTGCTCGCCAGCACGGCGTCCGGCTCCAGCAGCTCTTCGGCGCGGCGGAGGGCGTCGTGCTTGAGCTCGGGGAGCTCGGGCACGGCCTCCACCACGAGGGCGGCGCCGCGCAGGGCGTCCCAGGAGGTCGTGGCGATCAGGCGGTCGGCGGCCGGGGCGGTCGCGCCGCGTCGGACGCTGCCGTCGACGGCGGCCTCCACCCGTTCACGGGCGCCGTCGGCCGAGGCGGCGTCGCGCTCGACGACGGCGACCCGGGCGCCGGCCATCAGGAACGCGTGCGCGATGCCGGCGCCCATGCGGCCGCCGCCGATCACTCCGACGTGCTCGGGGACGCCGACCCGCCCGGGGACGCCTGCCGTCCGGTCGCTCATCGCTTCCTCCGCTCCAGGAACTCCGTCATCCGCCTGTGCTTCTCCGCCGACTCGAACAGCACGGCCTGCGCCTCCCGCTCGGCCCGCGGATGGTCGCTCAGCGGCGCGCGGAGGACGCGCTTCGTGTACTGCGTCGCGAGCGGGTCGTTCTTCGCGATCCGGTCGGCCAGGGCGTGCGCGCCCGCGAGCAGTTCACCCGGCTCGAACAGGTCGCTCACGAGCCCGGCCGCCAGCGCCTCCTCGCCGTTCAGCACGCGGCCCGCCAGGGTGATCTCGGCCGCGAGCGGTTCGCCGACCAGCTGCGGCAGCCGCCACAGCGCGCCGGCGGCCGCGATGATCCCGAGCGAGGTCTCCGGGTTCCCGATCCGCAGCCGCGGGGTGCCGAGCCGGAAGTCCGCCGCGTAGGCGAGTTCGGCGCCGCCGCCCAGCGCATAGCCGTCGAGGGCTGCGATCACCGGCATCGGCAGCTCCGCGATCCGGATGAAGATCGTCGCGTTGATCCCGCGGCGGGCGTCGGCCGCCGTGCGCTCACGCAGCTCGGCGATGTCGGCGCCGGACGCGAAGACGCCCTCCGAACCGGTGAGGATCAGGATGCGCGGATCGCGCTCCAGGTCCTCGCACAGCTCGTGCAGCTCGTCCACCATCCGCTGGTCGATCGCGTTGCGCCGCTCGGGACGGTTCAGCGTCGCGACCACGCGGTCGGCGCCCTCGGCGACGAGGAGGGTCGTCGGCTCGGTCATCACAGCGCCTCCACGATCAGGGCCGCGCCCTGGCCGACGCCGACGCACATCGTCGCCAGGCCGTACCGGGACTGCTCGCGCTCCATCCGGCCGAGCAGCGTCACGAGGATGCGCGCGCCGCTGGACCCGAGTGCGTGCCCGAGCGCGATCGCCCCGCCGTCGGCGTTCACGCGCGCCCGGCCGCTGTCGTCGTCGAGGCCGAGCCGGCGCAGGCACGCGATCGCCTGGGCGGCGAACGCCTCGTTGAGCTCGATGCTGCCGATCTCGCCGAGCTCCAGGCCGGCGCGCTCCAGCGCCCGGTTGGTCGCGGGGACCGGGCCGAGCCCCATCACCTCCGGCGCGACGCCGGCGCTCGCCGAGGCGACGATCCTGGCGCGCGGGCGGAGGCCGTAGCGCTGCACGGCGTCGCCGCTCGCGACCACGATGGCGGAGGCGCCGTCGTTCAGCGGCGAGGAGTTGCCCGCTGTGACCACGCTGCCGCCCGCGACCACCGGCCGCAGCGCAGCGAGGGCCGCCGCGTCGGTGTCGCGGCGGATGCTCTCGTCGGCCGTGACCTCCCCGGCGGCGGTCGTGACCGGGATGATCTCGCCGGCGAAGCGACCCGCGTCGGTCGCCGCCGCCGCGCGCCGGTGGCTCTGCAGGGCGAACGCGTCGGCGTCCTCCCGGCTGATCCCGTCGAGCCGGGCGACCTCCTCCGCCGTCTCCGGCATCGAGTAGGTGGCCTTGTCGCGCTCCAGGAACCGCGGGTTGGTGAAGCGCCAGCCGATGGAGGTGTCGAACTGCGGCCCCGGCTTCGCCCACGGGCGCGCGGGCTTCGCCTGCACCCAGGGCGCCCGGGTCATCGACTCCACTCCGCCCGCCACGATCAGGTCGGCGTCGCCCGCGCGGATCGCCTGACCGGCCAGGGTCACGGCGCTGAGGCCGGACGCGCAGAGCCGGTTGACCGTGACGCCCGGCACGGTGTCGGGGAGGCCGGCCAGCAGCGCGGCCATGCGCGCCACGTTCCGGTTGTCCTCGCCCGCCTGGTTCGCGGCGCCGAGCATGACGTCGTCGAGCGCCGACCCGTCCACGTCCGCGCGCCGCACCGCCTCGGCGACGACGAGGGCGGCGAGGTCGTCGGACCGGACGCCCGCCAATGCTCCGCCATAGCGTCCGACCGCGGTACGGACACCGCCGACGAGGTAGGCCTCGGGCATCGCAGCTCCTTCGAATGCGAATTACCGAACGAACGTTCAGCTAGTAAATAGTCGCAGAACCCCGACCGGCGAGCAACCGCCGCGCCCGCGAGGCGCGCTCCGCCGACGCGACGACCACCCCCAGGATCACCACCGCGCACGCGATGGCGGCCGCGGCCGGCAGCCAGAGCGCCGCGACCGCGAGCGCCGCCGACAGCCCGACCGCCGGCGTCGCCCAGCGCAGCACCACCCGCCACGGGTCGCCGTAGCGCCGCGCGATGACCGCGTTCGTCAGGTAGAAGAGCGCGATCCCGCCGCCGAGCGACACCGCCAGCGCGGGCGGAAGCGCCTCGCCCGGATGCGCGATCCCCTCCGCGAGCGCGCCGGACAGCGCGGTCACCCCGGCCAGCAGCAGGAAGGGCAGGAAGGCCACCGTGTCCCGGATCGTCCGCGCGTCGCCGGCCTCCAGCAGCCGCTCCAGCCCGCTGGTCATCGCGTCGACGCCGTAGAGGAAGAACGACCACGCCAGCCCGGAGGTCAGCAGCAGGCCGAGCACGCCGACGATCCCGGCCGCGACGGTCCACGCGCCGCTGACCGCGTCCACGATGCTCAGCACCGACTCGCCCAGCACGATGATCACCAGCAGCCCGAACCGTTCGGACAGGTGCTCGACGTTCAGCCGGTCGAGCGCGATCGCCGCCCAGCTCCCGGACGTCGCGGTCAGCAGCACGATCTCCAGGACGATCGCGACCGCCCAGAGCACGTAGTCCGCGGGCGAGGGGAGGGCGATCGACACCAGCCAGATCACGGCCGTCAGCCCGTTGTAGGCGAGGATGCGGACCCGCGAGGCCCTGCCGTTGGACCAGGAGAAGCCGATCCACACCACCAGCAGCAGCACCCGCAGCGCCGCGTTGCCCGCCGCGAACAGCCACGCCCGGTCGCCGACCGCCTCCGGGGCCGCGACCGCGAGCGCGCCGACGGCGAACATCGCGATCAGCATGACGATGGACAGCCGCCGCGCGCTGAGCTGCGGCGACACGTCCACGACGAAGGTCAGGTTCACCCACGACCACCACACCGACGCGAACAGCGCCACGAAGACCGCGAGCGTCCCGAACGAGGGCTCGGTGTGGAGTCCGTGCGCGAGCTGCCCGACCAGCGCGACGAACACGAGGTCGAAGAACAGCTCCATCCAGTGCGCCCGCGACGGATCCCGGTCGCCGGCGACGGGCAGCCGGGGGAGGGAGACGCCGCTCATCCGCGCCGGCCGGCGGTGAGGAAGTGGTCGACGGCGGCGCGGACCCCGGCGTCGTCGGCGTAGCCGGACAGCGAGATGCCGTCGAGGGCGCTCCACGCGGCGGGGCCGCCGAGCGCGGCGGCGCGGTCGCGGTCGGAGCGCAGCCGGGAGGCGCGCACGATCAGCGCGGCGACGGTGAGGGCGAGCGCGAGCACGACGACGAAGGAGGCCAGGACGACGACGATGGTGGTGCTCACGGCTGCGCTCCCGGTGCTGTGCTGGGCGGCGCGGGCGGCTGTCGCAGCGCCAGCAGCTCGGCGAGCAGCCCCTGCGCCAGCACGAACGTCCGCTGTGCCCGACGCGCGAGCACGTAGAAGACGCCGCCGCTCAGCATGGTGGCGGTCCCGGCGATCAGCACCCACAGCCACGCGGCGACCGGGACAGGGTTCACCCCCGGATTCGACTGCAGCACCGGGACCACGAGCGAGAGGATGACTCCCGATCCGGCGGCGGCGAGCGCCTTCGCGAGCGTCATCGTGTGCTCGTACCGCCAGGTCAGCGCCATGGTCAGGCCGTCGACGGCCGCGCGGTCGTCCAGCCGGGCGAGGGCCATCAGGTCCCCGACCGTCAGCTCCGACGTGACCGCGCCCGCCGCAGGGTTCGCCATAGCGTGAGCGTAGCGCCGCGGGCACGATTCGGCACGAATGTCGCGCACGCCGCACACCCACATTCGGCACGAATGTCGCGAATCGCGCTGCCATTCACGACATTCGGCACGAATGTGCGCCGCTACCGCAGGTCGTGGTCCTCGAAGACGAGGGAGGTCTTCGTGTCACGGACCGACGGCATGGTCGTCAGCTCCTCCAGCACCACGCGCCGCAGGTCCTCGTTGTCGCGGGCGCGCACCAGCAGGATCACGTCGAAGTCGCCGCCGACCAGCGCGAAGTGCTCGACCTCCGGGATGGCGCGCAGCCGCTCGCGGAGGTCGTGCCACGCCGCCTGCTCGACGCGCATCGTCACGTACGCCGACGACGCGCGTCCGGAGCGGCGCGGGTCGACCTTGGCCGTGAAGCCGGTGATCACGCCCTCCTCGACCAGGCGGGAGACGCGGGCGTAGGCGTTGGCGCGGGAGACGTGCGCCGCCTCGGCGACGGCCGTGATGGAGGCGCGGCCGTCGGCGCGCAGTGCGTCCACGATGCGGGTGTCGATGTCGTCCATGGTGGGAGACAGTTTGGCATCGATGGCGCTGCTTCGCATCCATTCGTCTCGAAACTCTCACACACCTGGCAAAGGAGGTCCAGTGAAGTCATTCTGATGATCAGCGACGTCTTTCGAAGGAGAACAGATGCACGCCGACGATCTGATGCCGGGCGACACCCCGCTGCGGCTCATCGACGAGCAGGGCTCGGGCCACCCGCACGAGCACTACACGTTCCCGCCCACCGACCTCCTGCGCGACGGCTACGGCCGCCTCGTGCTCGGCCGGCGGCTCAACGACCAGGCCGACGCGCTGGTGCGGCAGGGCAAGCTGGCCGTCTACCCGTCGTCGCACGGCCAGGAGGCCTGCGAGGTCGCCGCCGCGATGGTCCTCGGCGAGCAGGACTGGCTGTTCCCCACCTACCGCGACTCGGTCGCCGTGGTCTCCCGCGGTGTGGACCCGTTCGAGGCGTTCCTGCTGCTGCGCGGCGACTGGCACTCCGGTTACGACCCGAACGAATACCGGGTGGCCCCGCAGGCGACCCCGCTCGCCACCCAGCTGTTGCACGCGGTCGGCTTCGCCCACGCCGCCCGGATGCGCGGCGAGGACACCGTGGTCGTGGCCATGTGCGGCGACGGCGCGACGAGCGAGGGCGACTTCCACGAGGCGCTCAACTTCGCGGCCGTGTTCCACCTCCCCGTCGTGTTCCTCGTCCAGAACAACGGTTACGCGATCTCCGTGCCGCTTAGCAGGCAGACCGCGGCCCCGAGCCTGGCGCGCAAGGGCGTCGGCTACGGGATGCGCGGCCGCCTGGTCGACGGCAACGACCTCGCAGCGCTGCTCGCGGTGCTGGGGGAGGCCGTCACCGAGGCCCGCGAAGGCGGCGGCCCCACGCTCGTCGAAGCCCTCACCTACCGGATGAAGTCGCACACCAACGCCGACGACGCCACCCGCTACCGCACCTCCGCCGAGGTGGAGCCGTGGATCGCACGCGACCCGCTGCTGCGCCTGCGCACCTGGCTGACCGCCGAGGGCGCGCTCACCGACGACGACGACGCCGAGTTCCGCGCCGAGGCCGAGCGTGTGGCCGTCGACCTCCGCACCCGGATCATGGCCGACGCCGAGCCGCAGCCGCTCGACCTGTTCGAGTACGTCTACGCGGCGCCGACCTCGCAGCTGCGCGAGCAGTCCGAGCTGCTGGCGGCCGAGATCGCCGCCGAGTCCCGTGCCGCACAGTCCCGCACCAGCACAGAGGGGGTCGCCCGATGACGCTCATGCACGACGCCCCCGCCGACCGGCAGCCCGAACCCGAGCACCCCGCGGAGCCCGCCGTCGCGACCATGACGATGGCGCAGGCCCTGAACCGCGCCCTCGCCGACTCCCTCGCGGAGGACCCGGCGGTCCTCGTCTTCGGCGAGGACGTCGGCACGCTCGGCGGCGTCTTCCGCATCACCGACGGCCTGACCAAGCGCTTCGGCGAGCAGCGCTGCTTCGACACTCCGCTCGCCGAGTCCGGCATCGTCGGCACCGCGGTCGGGATGGCCATGAACGGGATGCGCCCGGTGGTCGAGATGCAGTTCGACGCCTTCGCGTACCCGGCCTTCGAGCAGATCGTCGACCACGTCGCCAAGATGGGCAATCGCACCCGTGGCAAGGTCCGCCTCCCGATGGTCATCCGCATCCCGTTCGCGGGCGGGATCGGCGGCGTCGAGCACCACTCCGACTCCTCCGAGGCCTACTATGTCCACACGCCCGGCCTGACCGTGGTGTCGCCGGCGACGCCGCAGGACGCCTACGGCCTGCTCCGCGCCGCGATCGCCTCCCCGGACCCGGTCGTCTTCATGGAGCCGAAGAAGCTGTACTGGTCGACCGGCGAGGTCGACACGTCCGCGCCGCTGCCGGAGCTCGGCCGCGCGCGGGTCGCCCGGGAGGGCACCGACGCGACCCTCATCGCCTACGGGCCGACGGTCCCGGTCGCGCTCGCCGCAGCGGAGGCCGCGGCCGAGGAGGGCCGCAGCCTGGCCGTGGTCGACGTGCGGACCCTGACCCCCTTCGACGACGAGACGGTGTGCGCCGCGGTCCGCGCGACCGGCCGCGCGGTCGTGGTCGCGGAGGCGCCCGGCTTCGCCAGCGTCGCCTCCGAGATCGCCGCCCGGGTCTCCGAGCGCTGCTTCCACTACCTGGAGGCGCCGGTGCGCCGGGTGACCGGCTTCGACACCCCGTTCGCGCCGCCGAAGCTGGAGCGCTTCTACCTGCCGGGCGTCGACCGGGTGCTCGACGCGGTCGACAGCCTGCAGTGGGAGGACGCATGAAGGTCTTCGAGCTGCCCGACCTGGGCGAGGGACTCGCCGACGCCGAACTGGTCCGCTGGCTGGTGGCGGTCGGCGACACGGTGACGGTGGACCAGCCGATCGCCGAGGTGGAGACCGCCAAGTCGGTCGTGGAGGTGCCGTCCCCGTACGCCGGAGTCGTCGCCGTCTGCCACGGCGCGGAGGGCGAGACCATCATGGTCGGCTCGCCGCTGCTGGAAGTGCGGGAGGAAGCGGAGGCCCCCGAGCCCGTCGCCGCCGGCTCCGGCGCGGTCCTCGTCGGCTACGGCACCACCGATCACGCCACCGCCCGCCGCCGCGGCCGGGCCGCCCAGCGCGGCACGGGCGTGACCGCAGGCGCGCCCAGCCGCATCGTCCCCGTCGTGTCGCCCGTCGTCCGTGCGCTGGCGCACACCCACGGCATCGACCTCGCCTCGCTCACCCCGAGCGGCGCGGGCGGCGTCGTCACCCGTCGCGACGTGGAGGCCGCGCTCGCCGCGGCCAAAGCGACCGCGCCGGCCGCCCCCGCCAGCCGTCCGACGCCCGCTGCGGCTGAGACCGACCACGGCGCCGACCCCCGCACCGGCCTCGACATCGCCTCCGTCACCCCGTTCTCCCGGCTCCGCCGCACCGTCGCCGAGACGATGACGCGCAGCCGCTCGGAGATTCCGGAGGCCACCGTCTGGGTCGACGTGGACGCCACCGAGCTGTGGGAGGCCAGGCAGACGCTCGCCAGGTCGGGCAAGCCGCCGTCGATGCTCGCGTTCGTCTCGCGCTTCGCACTCAGCGCGCTCGCGCGGCATCCCGAGCTCGGCGGCCGGGTCACCGCCGCCGGCGACGGCCTGGAGCTGTTCTTCGGGGTGAACCTCGGCTTCGCCGCCGACACCCCGCGCGGACTCCTCGTCCCGGTGATCCGCCGCGCAGACCGGGCCAGCATCCGCGAACTCGACGCCGAGCTCGGCCGCCTGGCCGCCGCCGCGCGCGACGGCGCGCTCCCGCCCGCGGACCTCACCGGCTCCACGTTCACGGTGAACAACTACGGCAGCCTCGGCGTGGACGGCAGTGCCGCGATCATCAACCATCCGGAGGTCGCCATCCTCGGCATCGGCCGCGTCATCGAGCGCCCCTGGGTGGTCGACGGCGCCGTCGTCGCGCGCCGGATCGTGCAGCTGAGCCTGGTGTTCGACCACCGCGTGACCGACGGCGGAGTGGCGGCGCGGTTCCTACGTGAGATCGCCGACGCGATCGAGTCGCCGCTGTCCTTCCTCGCCGACGAGGCGCCGGGTACGGTGAGGGGATGACCGACAAGCACAGCGCAGAGCAGCCCGACGACGCCGACAAGCCCGATGCGGTGGAGCAGGGCGACGACTACGACCTCGACTTCGAGAAGGACGTCGCGCCCGAGGAGAACATCCCCTGGCTCCCGCACCCGTCGCCCACCGACGGCGAGGCGCCCGCACCCTGATCGTCCGCCCCCTGATCGCCCGCTCCTTGGGCGTCCGCTCAGCCCCCTAGGCTTGGGGGAGTGACCTCCCGCTCCTTCCCCCTCTGGCTCGCGCTCGTCTGCGCCATCGTCTGCGGAGCGGGGGTCGCCCTCCAGTCCCGCATCAACGGCGAGCTGGGCCAGCGGCTGGACGACGGGGTCACCGCCGCCGTCATCTCGTTCGGCTCCGGACTCGTGATCCTGGTGGTCGCGATGGCCGTCGCCCCCGCCGGCCGGCGCGGGTTCGGCCGGGTCGTCGCTGCGCTGCGCGCGCGTGAGCTGCCCTGGTGGTACGTCGCCGGCGGCGCCGCGGGCGCCTTCCTGGTGCTCTCACAGGGCGTCGCCGCCGCGGTGCTCGGCGTCGCGCTGTTCACGGTCGCGGTGGTCGCCGGGCAGACCGTCAGCGGCCTGGTGCTCGACCGGATCGGCCTCGGTCCAGGGGGCCGCCGCCCGATCACGCCCGCCCGCCTCGCCGGCGCCCTGATCGCCCTCGGCGCCGTGACCTGGGCCGTGTCCGCCCAGCTCGGCGGCCCGGTGCCGATCTGGCTGATGCTGCTGCCGCTGATCGCGGGACTGGGGCTCGGCTGGCAGCAGGCCGTGAACGGCCAGGTGCGGGTGGTCGCCGAGAGCGCTCTGACCGCGACCTTCGTCAACTTCGTCGTCGGGACGACCGTGCTCCTGGTGATCATGGCCGTCGACTGGAGCCTGCGCGGCCTCCCGAAGCCGCTGCCGAGCGAGCCGTGGCTGTACCTCGGCGGCGCGATCGGCTGCGTGTTCATCGCGGCCGCCGCGCTGCTCGTCCGGATCACCGGCGTGCTGCTGCTGGGCCTCGCGACCGTGGCGGGCCAGCTGGTGACCGCGCTCCTCCTGGATGTGTTCGCACCGAGCTCGCCCGCGCCTGTCGCGTTCTCGACCGTCGCCGGGACGCTGCTCGCGCTCGTCGCGGTCGCCGTGGCGAGCGTGCGCTGGGGCCGCAGGCGAGAGGCCGTCGAGTAGCGCCGGCGTGCTCAGTCGGGGGCGCGCCGTGCTCAGTCGAGGGTGCTGAGGAAGCGCTCCGGGTCGATGGAGGTGCGGTGGCCCTCCTTGCCGTCCTCCGGCACGCCGCCCACGTAGAGCCAGCCGAGCAGCCGCTCGTTCTTGGCAAGGCCGTGCATCGTGTGCACCGCCTTGGACCGGGTGTGGTGGCCGGTCCTCCACATCACGCCCCAGCCGGCGTCGTGCAGCAGCAGGCTGAGGAGGTGAGCGACGCCGGAGGCTACCGCGTCCTGCTCCCAGCCGGGCACCTTCTCGCTCTTCGTGCGCACCGCGACGATCGCGAGCAGCAGCGAGGAGCGCAGCGGCTTGGCCGCCAGCTTCTCGGCCTCCTCGCCGGTCGCCTTCGCGTCCTTCACGAACGCCTGCCCGAGCCGCACCCGGGCGTCGCCGCGGAGCTCGATGACGCGCCACGGATGCAGCGCCGAGTGGTCGGCGACCCGTCCGGCGGCGGCCACGAGCGGCAGCAACTGCTCGTGGGTCGGCGCCGCAGGCGTCACGCGCGAGTACGACCGCCGGGCGGCCACCCGCGCGACGAGGTCGGCCATCAGGCCTCCGGCGCGAAGTTCAGCGAGATCGAGTTCATGCAGTAGCGGTCGCCGGTCGGGGTGCCGAAGCCGTCGGGGAACACGTGGCCGAGGTGCGATCCGCAATTGGCGCAGCGCACCTCGGTGCGCACCATGCCCAGGCTGTCGTCCTCGAGGAGCTGCACGGCCTCCGGCCGGATCGACTCGTAGAAGCTCGGCCAGCCGCAGCCGCTGTCGAACTTCGTGCCCGACTTGAACAGCTCCGCCCCGCAGGCGGCACAGGTGTAGAGGCCGGCGCGGCCCTCGTCGAGGAGCTCCCCGGTCCACGGCCGCTCGGTGCCCGCCTCGCGCAGCACCGAGTACTGCTCCGGGCTGAGCTCGCGGCGCCACTCCTCGTCGGTCTTCTCGACCCCGTACGTGCCCTGCGCGGCCTCGTCGTGCGATGCGCTCATCGTGCGTTCCTTTCGTCGTCCGTCCCCAGCCTAAACGGCGGCGCCCGCGCTGCTGTTCCCTGTTTCGGGAGGCGACGTGCCGCGCGCAAACTGGTAACGCACAGGACAGCGCCCCTAGGATGAGGCGCGAGCGCGGGGAAGGGCTGACTCGAAGACGGTGAGGGGAGGCGGTGCACGTGGCGGAGGCTGCGGACCACCGGATCCCTGCGCCGGACGCGAGCGGTCTGACCGACCGTGAGGCCGCAATCCTCGCGTTCGAGCGTCAATGGTGGCGGCATGCCGGCGCCAAGGAGCAGGCCATCCGCGAGGAGTTCGGCCTCTCCGCCGCCCGGTACTATCAACTCCTCGGAGCGCTGATCGACCGGCCGGAGGCGCTCAAGCACGACCCCATGCTCGTCAAGCGCCTGCTCCGGCTGCGCGAGACCCGGCTGGCAGCACGGCGATCCCGGACACTCCCGTCCGGCGACTGACACCGCGAGGAAACACCTGTAGATGGCAGAGAAGTACCCGAGAGACCGGTTCGACGACATCCCCGACGGTCTGCAGCGCGTCGGTGCGCACCGGGCTCCCCGGCCGAAGGGCCGCGGCTGGATCGCCGTCGGCTGGGCCGCGTTCGCCGTCGTCGTCCTCGTCGCCGCGGGGATCTTCGGGCTCTCGCTGGTGAGCGGCTCCATCTCCTTCCACGGGTCGCCGAACTCGCCCAGCGCCAGCGGCACCCACACCCCGACTCCCACGCCGACCCCGACCATCGTCCCGACGGTCGACCCGTCGCTGACGGTGAACGTGCTGAACGGCACCACGACCTCGGGCCTCGGCGGCAAGGTCGGCGACACCCTGACGAAGGCCGGCTGGAAGATCGGCGCGGTGGCGAACGCCGACAAGCAGGACCTGACGCAGACGATCGTCTACTACTCCGACGCCAAGAACCAGGCCGCCGCCCTCGGGGTGGCGCAGTCGCTCCCGGGGGCCACCATCGCGCTCACGCAGGACTTCGCCGCGAGCGGGGCCGACCTGACCGTCGTCGTCGGCAGCGACTACACGGGCTGACAGTACAACGGCCGACACCGCGTCGTTCCGCGCGTGGACGCGCGTTCATCCCTTTGTTTCACGCGTGTTTAACTTTGAGCCGATTTCGTAACGGATTGGCGAAAAGACTGGCGTGAACAGCTATTGCAAGCATTAGGATCGGGAGTCAACGCGCGGCGCTGGACCGGGCGAGCGACACAGCAATGGGAGTAATGCATGGCGAACGGGACCGTGAAGTGGTTCAACGCTGAAAAGGGCTACGGATTCATCACCGTCGAAGGTGGGGGACAGGACGTTTTCGTTCACTACTCCGCAATTGACATGAACGGCTACAAGGTTCTCGAAGAGGGCCAGCAGGTGCAGTTCGAGGTCGGCTCGGGCAACAAGGGCCCGCAGGCCGAGTCGGTGCGTCCGCTGTAGTACGCAGCGATCGGCAAGACCAATAAGAGGAGCGTCGCCCTTCGGGGCGGCGCTCCTCTTCTATGCGCGGACAGCTCGCCTTGCACTCCCCGGGCCTGAGTGCCAGAATCGCTTTAGCACTCCATCTGATCGAGTGCTAATAAACGGAATCTTTCGCAGACGTCCGGGAGGGACGAGAAACACATGGCAAAGATCATTGCTTTCGACGAGGACGCCCGTCGCGGCCTCGAGCGCGGCCTCAACATCCTGGCCGACACCGTCAAGGTGACGCTGGGCCCGCGCGGTCGCAACGTCGTCCTCGAGAAGAAGTGGGGCGCTCCCACCATCACGAACGACGGCGTCTCCATCGCGAAGGAGATCGAGCTCGACGACCCGTACGAGAAGATCGGCGCCGAGCTGGTCAAGGAGGTCGCGAAGAAGACCGACGACGTCGCGGGCGACGGCACCACCACCGCGACCGTCCTGGCTCAGGCGCTCGTCAAGGAGGGCCTCCGCAACGTGGCCGCCGGCGCCGACCCCATCACGCTGAAGCGCGGCATCGAGAAGGCCGTCGCGGCCGTCACCGACGAGCTCGTCTCCAGCGCCAAGGAGGTCGAGACCAAGGCCGAGATCGCCGCCACCGCGTCCATCTCCGCCGGCGACACCACCATCGGCGAGATCATCGCCGAGGCGATCGACAAGGTCGGCAAGGAGGGCGTCGTCACCGTCGAGGAGTCGAACACCTTCGGCACCGAGCTCGAGCTGACCGAGGGCATGCGCTTCGACAAGGGCTTCCTGTCGCAGTACTTCGTCACCGACCAGGACCGCCAGGAGGCGGTGTTCGAGGACCCGTACATCCTCATCGCCAACCAGAAGATCTCCTCGATCAAGGACCTGCTCCCGATCGTCGACAAGGTGATCCAGGCCAACAAGCAGCTCCTCATCATCGCCGAGGACGTCGACGGGGAGGCCCTGGCCACCCTGATCGTCAACAAGATCCGCGGCATCTTCAAGTCCGTCGCCGTCAAGGCCCCGGGCTTCGGCGACCGCCGCAAGGCCATGCTGCAGGACATCGCGATCCTCACCGGCGGCCAGGTCATCTCCGAGGAGGTCGGCCTCAAGCTCGAGAACGTCACCCTCGACCTGCTCGGCCAGGCCCGCAAGGTCGTCATCACCAAGGACGAGACCACCATCGTCGAGGGCGCGGGCGACCCCGAGGCCATCGCCGGCCGCGTGGCCCAGATCCGCGGCGAGATCGAGAACACCGACTCGGACTACGACCGTGAGAAGCTCCAGGAGCGTCTCGCGAAGCTCGCCGGCGGCGTCGCCGTCATCAAGGCGGGCGCGGCCACCGAGGTCGAGCTCAAGGAGCGCAAGCACCGCATCGAGGACGCCGTCCGCAACGCGAAGGCCGCCGTCGAGGAGGGCATCGTCGCCGGTGGTGGCGTGGCCCTCATCCAGGCCGGCAAGACCGCGTTCGAGAAGCTGTCGCTCGAGGGCGACGAGGCGACCGGCGCGAACATCGTCAAGGTCGCGATCGAGGCTCCGCTGAAGCAGATCGCCGTCAACGCGGGCCTCGAGGCCGGCGTCGTCGTCGCCAAGGTGCGCGAGCTCCCGGTCGGCCACGGCCTCAACGCCGCGACCGGCGAGTACGTCGACATGCTGGCCTCCGGCATCAACGACCCGGTGAAGGTCACCCGCTCGGCGCTGCAGAACGCCGCGTCCATCGCGGGACTGTTCCTCACCACCGAGGCCGTCGTCGCCGACAAGCCCGAGAAGAACCCGGCGCCGGTGGGCGACCCGGGCGCGGGCATGGACTTCTGAGTCCAGCCGACACGCAGTATCAGAGGGCGTCTCCCGTTCGCGGGAGGCGCCCTCTTCGCTGTTATCGTCGACTCGATCGAGGGGGAGCATGACGGCGAGACGGTGGTCGGGAGCGGTGGCGATGACGGCCGCGCTCTCAGCCGCGCTGCTCTGCCTCTCCGGCTGCCAGGTGCTGGGACTGCCCGGCGCGGGGCCGACGACGCCGCGCGTCACCTCCGAACCCGCGGTGGACGTCGCGCCGCCCCTCGACTGCGCGGCCTTCACCGCGACTCCGGCTGTCGAGGCGCTGCTCGGCGGCAGTGCGCCACTGGCGACGACCCCGGCGGACGCGCTCGCGACGCCGGCGGCGCGCGGGCCGTTCGGTGCGCAGGCGGCCGGTGGCGGCTGGTGCCGCTGGGGCGACGATCCGGCAGGCTCGGCGGGCGCCCCGGCGACTGCCACCCCGGCGGCCGTGCACCTGCTGTCCGTGCAGGTCCTGCCGCACGCGAGCGCGAGCTGGCAGCGGCTGGCCCAGCAGTACCCGGACTCCGCCGCGAACGGCGCACATTATGACGGCGGCGAGTCGCGCGGCGGCGACTGCGCGCACCCGGCATCCGGTGCCGGGAGCTCCTGCCACACGAATGTCCTGATCGGCGGCTCGTGGCTGGCGGTCGACGCCGTCAGCGGCTCCTCCGTCATCGACGAGAAGGCGTTCCACGCGCTGGTCCAGTCGTTCGTCCCGACTGTCGCCGCGATCGACGCCCGCGCGGCGACGCCCGCCCCGGCGAAGGCGCTGTCCTGCGCCGACCCCGCCTGGCTGAAGGCCGTCGCCGGCGTCTACGGCCCGCCGTCGGTCGCAACCCTCGACACGGCGCAGTCGTTCGGAGTGCAGAGCGCGCTCCTGGACGTCCCTGGCGCCGCCGTCTGCGCGTACCGCGCGGGCGGGAACACGGACTCCTCGCTGATCGGCACGGTCTCGGTCCTCCGCGGCGCCGCGGCCGCCTACGCGACCTACCACGCCCTGGTCGTCGGCCGCGACCCGGACGCCAGCGGCAGCACGCTCCAGGTCGGCAGCAGCGAACTCCCCGCGCTGATCCGCCATACGGACGCCTCCGGTTCCACCCCGGCCGAGACGGTGGTCGACGCCCTGGCCGGCGACGCCTGGATCCAGTTCTCCGCGGTGTCGGGCTCCGACGACCAGGCGTCGTCCGTCGTGGAGTGGGTGGCCGGCCGACTCTAGGCTGGAGGGCATGGACAGCCAGCGCCCCGTCGCCATCGTCACCGGAGGTTCGCGGGGGATCGGCGCCGCCATCGTGCGCCGGCTGGCCGGCGCGGGATACGACCTGGTGGTCACCTTCCGGTCGGACGAGGCGGCGGCACAGCGCGTCGCGGCCTCCGTCGCCGGCACGGGTGCGCGCGTCGAGCTGGTCCGAGCCGACCTCGGGACGGACTCTGGCATCCAGGCCCCGTTCGACGTGGCTGCCGAACGGTTCGGGCGACTGGACGCGCTGGTCAACAACGCGGGCGTCAGCACGCGCTACGCGCCCCTCGCCGACACCCCCGCCGAGGAGGTGCGCCAGACCATCGAGGTGGACTTCGTCGCAGCGGTCCTCAGTGCGCGCCTGGCCGTCCGCGAGTTCCTGCGCACCGGCGCCGCTGGCGTGATCGTCAACATCACCTCGGGTGCGGCGACGCTCGGCAGCCCGGGGGAGTACACGCACTACGCGGCGGCGAAAGCCGGCCTGGACGCCTTCACGATGGGCCTCGGCAAGGAGGTCGGACCGCACGGCATCCGCGTCGTGGGCGTCGCGCCCGGCCTGGTCGACACCGAGCTCCACGCCACGACCGGCGACCCGGACCGCGTCGAGCGCATGACGCCGGGGGCATCCCGTTGCAGCGGGCCGCCGACCCGGACGAGATCGCGGCCGCCGTCGCCTGGCTGCTCGGCCCGGATGCGGGTTACGTCACCGCCACCACGCTGCGGGTCGCCGGCGGCCGCTGAGACAGCGCTCGCGCGTCAGGCTCCGGCGCGCGGCGCCTCCGCGACCCGCTTCGCGTCCACCAGCGGCAGCGAGACCCGGAAGGTCGCGCCGCCGCCGTCGGTCTCCACGACTTCCACAGTGCCGTGGTGGGCCGAGACGATCGAGGAGACGATCGCGAGGCCCAGGCCGCTTCCGCCCGTCTCGCGGGCGCGGGAGGTGTCGGCGCGCCAGAAGCGCTGGAAGATCTTGTCGCGGATCTGCGGCGGGATGCCCTCGCCGTGGTCGCGCACCTCGAGCAGCGCGCGATCCGTGCGGTGGTCGACCTGCACCGCGATCTCGATCGGGCTGTCCTCCGGGGTGTAGCGGAGGGCGTTGCCCATCAGGTTGGTGACGACCTGGCGGAGCTTGTTCTCCTCGGCCATCACGATCGCGGGCTCGGCGGGCGGGGCGGCGAGGACCACCTTCTCGGCGGTCGTGACCGCAATCGGTCCCGTTGTGCCACGACGTGCCCGGTTGCTGCGCCGCAGCCGCGCCAGCGCCGAGCCGGCGAAGGCGATCGGGCCTGTGGCGCCTGCCGGGCGGGACAGGTCCTCCGGCAGCGACATGGGCACGGTGTCCAGTCCGGGCTCGGCGTAGTCGGACGGTGCGTGGGCCAGCACGGGAGCGGGCGTCAGCACGGTCACCCGGCGGCCGGGGGCCCCGGCCATGGCGTCCATGGCGGCATCCTGCGCGATGCGCACGAGGTCGACCGGGTGGAGGTCGAGCGGCTTCGTCTCGTCGAGGCGCGCGAGTTCCAGCAGGTCCTCCACCAGGAGGCCCATCCGGATCGCCTCCTTCTCGATGCGCTCCATCGCCTGCGCGACGTCCTCCGGCGTCTGCAGCGCGCCCATCCGGTACAGCTCGGCGTAGCCGCGCACCGACACCAGCGGCGTTCGCAACTCGTGGGAGGCGTCGCCCACGAACCGCCGCATCTGGTCGATCGTGCGGGCGCGGTCGTTGAAGGCGCGGTCGATGCGGTTCAGCATCGTGTTGAGCGAGCGGTTGAGGCGGCCGACCTCGGTGTTCGGGGTCGCCCCGCCGAGGCGCTGGCTGAAGTCGCCGTCGGCGATGGCCGCGGCCGTCTGCTCGACCTCCCGCAGCGGCGAGAACGTCGTCGTGACCAGCATCCGGGTCAGTCCGGCTCCGACGATGATGACGATGACGCCGAAGCCGAGGAAGATCGCCAGGAAGCTCGCCATCACCGTGTCGATCTGGCTCGTCGTCGTGGCGACGATCGCTGTGGCGAGCTCACCGGTGGAGGCGAACGTCTGCGTCGTGACGAGCGCGCGGTACGCCGTGCGGCCGTCGTTGCTGAAGATGGTGATCCCGCCGGGACCCATCGCCTTCGCCTCGGTCAGGTCCAGCTTCTCGGGGATGGCCGGCCGGTGGGCGAACGGGATGTTGCTCCAGTTCGTCTTGACCAGGTTGCCGTTGGCGTCGTACAGCGCGGCGAAGTAGTCGGACGGGCTGGAGTCCGCGGCGATCTTGTCCTTGTCCGACGACCCGAACAGGTAGGTGTTGACGTACGTCGCCCCGGACGCCGCCGACAGCTGCGCGTCGAGCTGGTCGATCAGCACCGGCTTCAGCATCGACATCGTCCCGATGCCGGTCACGAGCAGCCCGAGCGTCAGCATGAGCACGGTCACCCCGGTGATCTTGGTCCGGAGGGAGATCGCGTTCCAGCGGTCGAGCAGGCGTGAGTGCATCAGGCCGCCAGTCTATGCAGACGGTGCTGAGCCGAGGATGTGAGCGCCGGTCACGCCTTCGCGGCCTTGAGCATGTAGCCGAACCCGCGCTTGGTCTGGATCAGCGGCTCGCTGGAGTGCGCGTCCACCTTGCGGCGCAGGTAGGAGATGTAGGACTCCACTATGCCGGCGTCGCCGTTGAAGTCGTACTCCCAGACGTGGTCGAGGATCTGCGCCTTCGACAGCACGCGGTTGGGGTTGAGCATCAGGTAGCGCAGCAGCTTGAACTCGGTCGGGCTGAGCTCGATCGGGGTGTCGCCGACGTAGACCTCGTGGGTGTCCTGATCCATCGTCAGCTCGCCGGCGCGGATCACGGCGTCTTCGTCGGCCTGCATGGTGCGGCGCAGGATGGCCTTGATGCGCGCGACGATCTCGTCAAGGCTGAACGGCTTGGTGACGTAGTCGTCGCCGCCGACGGTGAGGCCGGTGATCTTGTCCTCGGTGTCGTCCTTGGCGGTGAGGAACAGGATGGGCGCGGTGTAGCCCGCGCCGCGCAGCCGCTTGGTGACGCCGAACCCGTTCATGTCCGGGAGCATGACGTCGAGGATGATGAGGTCTGGCTCCTCTTCGAGGACCGCGGAGATCGCCTGGGCCCCGTTGCCGACCGCGCGCACGGCGAAACCGGCGAAGCGGAGACTGGTGGTGAGGAGATCGCGGATGTTCGGCTCGTCGTCGACGATGAGAATGCGGGGTCCGGCGTTCATGCGAAACAGTATCTGCGCGTCTGCTGAATTCTGCCTGTGAGCAGACGGTGCGCGATGAGTGCGAGAGGCCGGTGCGGGCAGTGCGGGCGGCCGACGCGGGCAGTGTGAGGGGCTGGCGCGGGCCGTGTGAACAGTGGATGCTGAAATGACCAGTGATCGGAGCAGCCATGTCGAATCCCACCGTGGTCATCGTCGGAGCAGGGCTCGCCGGGGCGACGACCGCCGTCGAACTGCGCGAGCGCGGCTTCGGCGGGCGCATCCTGCTGCTCGGCGCGGAGAAGCACCACCCGTACATCCGCCCGCCGCTCTCCAAGGAGTATCTGAAAGGCGAATCCGACCTCGACGACGCCTACGTGAAGCCAGCGGACTGGTACGCCGACAACGACGTGGAGTTCCTGCCGGGGACGCAGGCCGGCTCCTTCGACCCCGTCGCGCACGAGCTGTTCGTCGCCGGCGGCGCCCGGATCACCTACGACAGCCTCGTGCTTGCGACCGGGGCGCACGCCCGACCGCTCGGCGTCCCCGGCAGCGGCCACGGCGCCGTCTTCTCCCTGAGAACCATCGAGGACTCGCAGTGGCTCCGGGCCGCTCTGGAGGTCGGCTCGCGGCGCGTCGTCGTGGTGGGCTCGGGCTGGATCGGCATGGAGGTCGCCGCAGCGGCGAGCGGCTACGGCAACGAGGTGACCGTGGTCGGGCGGTCGCACGTCCCGCTCGCGCCCGCGATCGGCCCGGAGCTGGGCGCCGTGTTCGAGACGCTGCACCGCGACCACGGCGTCGCCTTCCGCAACGCCGCACAGGTGTCGGCGGTGGAGGGCGGCGACGAGCAGGTCGTGGTCCTCGCGACAGGGGAGCGCATCCCGGCCGACGTGGTCGTCGCGGGCGTCGGCGCGATCCCGAACACCCACCTGGCGGAGCAGTCCGGCCTCGCGCTCGACAACGGCATCCCGACCGACGAGGCGATGCGTACCGCGGCCGAGGACGTCTACGCGGTCGGCGACCTCGCCAACCCGCTGCTGCCGGCGATCGGACAGCGTCTCCGCAACGAGCACTGGGCCAACGCCATCGCCGGCGGCACGGTCGCGGCGAAGGCGATCGCGGGGCAGGACGCGAGCTACGACGACATCCCGTACTTCTACTCCGACCAATACGATCTGGGCATGGAGTACTCCGGCTACGCACCTCTGGCCTCCGGCGCGCGCGTCGTCTTCCGCGGCGACGTCTCCGCACGCGAGTTCATCGCCTTCTGGCTGCGCGAGAACCGCGTGGTGGCGGGGATGAACGTGAACGAGTGGGACGTGCAGGAGCAGATCCAGCGCCTGATCCGCGGCCGGGAGGCCGTCGATCCCGACCGGCTGACCGACGAGAGCGTGGACCTTGCAGAGCTCTGAGACCGGCGTCGCGATGTACCTGCCCCCTCTCCGCGTCCCCGTGCGCTCCATCGGCGCGCGCACCTTCGACTTCTCCCGCCGCGTCGCCGTCATGGCCGTGGTGAACCGCACCCCGGACTCCTTCTTCGACCAGGGCCGCACCTTCGCCCTCGACGCCGCGGTCGCCGCCTCCTTCGACGCCGTCGCCGCCGGGGCGGACTGGGTGGACATCGGCGGAGCCCCGTTCGCGCCGGGCGCGCCGATCCCGGACGACGAGGAGGCCGGCCGGGTCGTGCCCGTCGTGGCCGAGCTGCGCGCCGGATCGGATGTCGTCATCTCGGTCGACACGTTCCACGCGTCGGTGGCCTCCCGTGCGATCGCAGCGGGCGCCACCGTGATCAACGACACCACCGGACTCAGCGACCCCGACCTCGCCCGCGTGGTCGCGGACAGCGAAGCGACGCTCGTGCTCACCCACAGCCTCGCCGCCCCGCGCACCGTCTTCCCGCGCCCGACGTACGGCGACATCGCCCGGGAGGTCGGGGACTTCCTCCTGGAGCGCGTCGACCGCGCCGCCGCCGCCGGGGTCCCCGAGGAGCGCATCATCCTCGACCCGGGTCACGACCTCAACAAGAACACGCTGCAGTCGCTGGAGCTCACCCGCCGGCTCTCCGAGATCGCGGACCTCGGCTACCCCGTCCTCGCCGCGGTCTCGAACAAGGACTTCATCGGCGAGACCCTGGACGCCCCGCGCTCGGAGCGCCGTGACGGCTCGATCGCCGCGGCCGTGGTGGCGATCGTCAACGGCGCCCGCATCATCCGGATGCACGACGTGGCGGGCTCGGTGGCCGCCGCACGGATGACGGAGGCCATCCTCGGGCTGCGCGAGCCGGCGTACCTCACGCACAACATGGGCGACGTCAATGAGTGAGGTCGCGATCGACCGGATCTTCCCGCTCCCGGCGGAGGAAGGGATCGGGGACGCGCGCATCGCCGAGTCGTACTCCGCGGGCGCGGGGAGTCCGTGGCTGCGGGTGAACTTCGTCTCCAGCATCGACGGCGCCGCGACCCGGCAGGGCCTCTCCGGCGGCCTGTCCGACGACGCCGACCACCGGGTGTTCGACCTCCTGCGCCGGCTCTGCGACGTGGTGCTGGTCGGCGCGGGCACCGTGCGCGCGGAAGGCTACGGCGCGATGCGCGTGGACCAGGTCTCGCAGCGGGCACGGCGCGAGGCCGGGATGACCGCCCACCCCGTCTTCGCCATCGTCTCCGCCAGCCTCGACCTGGACCCGGCGAGCCCGATCTTCCGGGACGCGCCGGAGCGGCCCATCATCGTCACCACCGAGCTCTCCCGGCACGACACCCGCGAGGCGCTCGCCGAGGTCGCGGACGTCGTGGTCTGCGGCGAGGAGCGCGTGGAGCCGGCCCGGCTGGTGGCGGGACTGGTCGAGCGCGGGCTGAGGCGCATCCACTGCGAGGGCGGCCCGCACCTGTTCGGCGACCTCATCGCCGCGGGCGTCGTGGACGAGCTCTGCCTGACGGTGAGCCCGACGCTGGAGGCCGGGGTCGCCTCCCGCATCTCGGCCGGTGCGGCGCCGATCCTGCCGATCGGGATGCGGCTCGCCCACGTGCTGCAGGCCGACGACACGCTGCTGCTGCGGTACGTGAAGCGCGCGTGAACGACCGCGTGGAAGTCGACGCCGCGCTCGTCCGACGGCTGGTCGACGAGCAGTTCCCGGCATACCGGTCGCTGCTGGTATGGGACGTCGCGCTGAGCGGCTGGGACAACCGGACCTTCCGGCTCGGCGACGCGCTCAGCGTCAGACTCCCGAGCGCCCGCGGCTACGTCGAGCAGGTGGCGAAGGAGCACGAGTGGCTGCCGCGGCTGGCGCCGCAGCTCCCGCTGCCGATCCCGCAGCCCGTCGCGCTCGGGGAGCCGGGTGAGGGGTATCCGTTCCCGTGGTCGGTCTACCGCTGGCTGCCGGGCACGCCGCTCGGGCTGGCGGAGGATGTGGACGCGGTGGCGCTGGCGGCGGACCTCGGCGCGTTCCTGACGGCGCTGCGGCGCCTCGACGCCGCGGGCGGGCCGGAGGCCGGGAGCCACAACTTCTACCGCGGTGCGCCGCCCGCGGTCTACCGGGAGGAGGCGCTCGCAGCGATGTCCGCGGGATTCCGCGACATCGACCCGGTGCTGGCCCGCCGGATCTGGGACGCCGCCGAGGAGACGGCGTGGGAGCGGCCGGCGGTGTGGTTCCACGGCGACGCGGCCCCCGGCAACCTGCTGGTCCGGAACGGGCGGCTCAGCGCCGTCATCGATTTCGGCACGTCCGGGGTGGGCGACCCGGCCTGCGACCTCGTCCCGGCCTGGACGATGTTCGACGGCGACGCGCGGCGCGTGTTCCTGGAGGCGGTCGGCCTGGACGCCGCGACCGAGCAGCGGGCGCGGGCCTGGGCGCTCTGGAAGGCGCTGATCACCGTGCGCGACAGCCCCGACGACGCGCCCTCCCGCCGCACCCTCGCGCGCCTCGCCGCCGACCCCGGCGTCTGACGCCGCGCGATTCGTGCCGAATGTCGCGAATAGCGCCGCCTTTCACGACATTCGTGCCGAATGTCGCTCGGCGCCGTGCGCGCGATTCGCGACATTCGGCACGAATGTGCGCGGGGCGCGGGCTACGCCGCGGCGACGGCGTGCGCGTCGAGGATCGTGTAGGAGTAGCCCTGTTCGGCTAGGAAGCGCTGGCGGTTCTGCGCGAAGTCCTGGTCGACGGTGTCGCGCGAGACCAGCGTGTAGAAGTTCGCCGACAGGCCCGACTGCTTCGGGCGCAGCAGGCGGCCGAGACGCTGGGCCTCCTCCTGCCGGGAGCCGTACGAGCCCGACACCTGGATGGCGACCGTCGCCTCCGGCAGGTCGACCGAGAAGTTCGCGACCTTGCTGACGACCAGCACCGGCGTCGTGCCGTCGCGGAACTCCTGGTACAGCCGTTCCCGCTCGTCCACGGGGGTCGCGCCGGTGAGCTGCGGCGCGCCCAGCGCCTCCGCGAGCTCGTCGATCTGGTCGAGGTACTGGCCGATCACCAGGATGCGCTCGCCCGCGTGCCGGTCGACCAGCTGACGGACCACGTCCAGCTTCGCCGGAGCGGTCGCGGCCAGGCGGTAGCGCTCGTCGTCCGCGGCCGCGGCGTAGCTCAGCCGGTCGGAGGCCGGCAGGTCGATACGCACCTCGAAGCACGCGGCGGGGGAGATGAAGCCCTGCGACTCGATCTCCTTCCACGGGGCGTCGAAACGCTTCGGGCCGATCAGGCTGAACACGTCGCCCTCCCGGCCGTCCTCGCGCACCAGCGTCGCGGTCAGGCCGAGGCGGCGGCGCGCCTGCAGCTCGGCGGTCAGCTTGAAGACCGGCGCGGGCAGCAGGTGCACCTCGTCGTAGACGACCAGGCCCCAGTCCAGAGCGTCGAGCAGCGCCAGGTGCGCGTACTCGCCCTTCCGCTTGGCGGTGAGGATCTGGTAGGTCGCGATCGTGACCGGCTTGACCTCCTTGACCTGGCCCGAGTACTCGCCGATCTCCTCCGCCGTGAGGGAGGTGCGCTTGAGCAGTTCGTCTCGCCACTGCCGCGCCGACACGGTGTTCGTCACCAGGATGAGCGTGGTCGTCTTGGCCGTCGCCATCGCTCCGGCGCCGACCAGCGTCTTGCCAGCGCCGCAGGGGAGCACGACGACGCCCGAGCCGCCGTCGAAGAAGTTGCTGACCGCCTTGCGCTGGTAGTCGCGGAGCGCCCAGCCGCTCTCGTCCAGGTCGATCGGGTGCGGGGTGCCCGGGGTGTAGCCGGCGAGGTCCTCGGCGGGCCAGCCGAGCTTGACCAGCTCCTGCTTGAGCTGACCGCGGGCCCAGGCCTCCACGGTGAAGGTCGTCTCGTCGCGGCGCTCCAGCAGCAGCGGCGCGATGCGCTTGGCGGTCGCGACCTCCAGCAGCACGGCACGGTCGGGAGAGCGCAGCAGCAGCGTGCCCTCCTCGTCGCGCTCGATGACCAGCCGGCCGTAGCGGGCGACGGTCTCCGAGACGTCCACGGTCACCGTCTGCGGGATCGGGAACTTGGAGTACTTCTCCAGCGTCCCGAGCATGTCCTCCGCGGTGTGGCCGGCCGCGCGGGCGTTCCAGAGGCCCAGTCGCGTGATGCGGTAGGTGTGGATGTGCTCGGGCGCGCGCTCCAGCTCGGCGAAGACGGCGAGGTCGTGCCGGGCGTCCTCGGCCGCGGGATGCGCGACTTCGAGGAGGACGGTGCGGTCGCTCTGGACGATCAGGGGGCCATCGGACATGACCGCTCAGTCTACGCTGCGCAGACCCTTGACGCTGGAGAGCGGCAGGGTCCGCTCGATGTCCGCCGCCCGGTCGCGGCCCCGCAGGCGCCCTCCGCCGATGCCGGTCGGCTCCAGGAGGTAGTCGACGAGCCGGCCGTCCGGCATCGCGACCTGCACGACGACCGTCTGCCGCGCGCGGACGGCCTGGTCGAGCTGGCGGGCGAGCCACTGCTCGCCGGTGTCGGTCTCCGCGGCGTCCGCCTCGCGCAGCCGGGCGACGAGCTCGGCGGCGGGATCCCGGGTCGCGGCGGGAGCCGTCCGCTCGGCGATCCTCCTGCGCTGCGGGGTCACCAGCGCGCCGGAGGCGTCCTCGGCGACCACCGGGTAGCGGGCGTCGGTCAGTGCCCAGAAGACGACGTCGCGCGGGAACCGGCTGACCAGCGTCCGCTCGTCGGCGCGCAGCAGCCGCAGCGACGAGAGCGACTGGTCGACCGCGATCGTGCCGAGCAGGGTGGCGTCGTCGGAGCGCACCACCGCGCGGCCCTCCGCACCCTCGGCGGCCTCGCTGACGCGGACCCGACCGTGGCGCTCGACGGCGTCGGCGATCAGGTAGTCGAGCGGCTGCGGCACGCCGGTGAGCGAGACGGCGGCGAGGAACGCGTGGATGCTCTCCGCGGTCTCGCCCGCGGTCACGGCGCGGTCGATGGAGGCCGCCGAGAACCGGAACGTGGAGGCCAGCGCCCGGCTCTCCAGGTCGGCCATCGTGCGCAGCCGCGCCTCCACGTCGGGGGCGAGCGGACCGGGGGAGATGACCGTCAGGTCGTGCTGCAGGTAGACCTGGGAGACTTCGGCCGGGAAGTGCGCGACCATCGCGGCGGTCGCCTCGGCGGGGCCGGCCTCCAGCAGCAGCGCGCCCGCGCCGCTCGGGGACCGGCCGGCGGTGACGCCGAGCCACTCGGCCTCCCGGAGGTGCTCCTCCACGCGCTGCTCGGTCTCGGCGACCGCCGCCGGGTACAGCCAGGCGAGGTGAGCGGTCAGCGACGCGCCCCACGGCGACCGGCCGCGCGCCGTCAGCACCGCACGGATGTCGGCGGGGAGCCCGTCGAGCCATGCGCCCGCGAGGTCGCGCCAGCGGTCGGCGGTCGTGGCGTGCTGCCAGGCTGCGACCTCGGCGGTCGGCAGCCAGAGCCCGTCGGCGACCGCGGCCAGCCCGGCTCGGGAGGCGACGGAGAGCGCGACGGGCACGACGGCGGCGTCCACCGCGAGCGCGTCCGCGAGACGCTTGGCGGCCGGGAGGGCGAGGCCGCCCTTCTGCAGCTCGCGCGCGCCCTCCCTGCCGAGTTCGGTCAGGAGCTCGGAGACGCCGGCGACCGCCTCGAAGGCCCGCTCGGCGGCGAGCCGGTCGGAGGCGGCCAGCTCGTCGGGCGCGAGCGGCGCGGGCACGGCGGGAGGCGCGGTGTCGAGCAGGGCCGCCGGCCGGGGGAGGCCGATCGCGGGCCAGGAGGCGAGCCGGGCGGTGACGGCGTCGTAGGCTGCTGCGCCGTCGTCCGCGGGATGCAGGAGGGCGAGGCCGGCGAGCGCGGCGATCGCGTCGCGGACGGCCTCCGTCGTCACCGCCGCAGTCGCAGGGTGCTCCCGGAGCGTGTCCGCGATCCACTCGCTGGTCCGGGCGTCGCCCGCTTCGCCGAGCAGCGCGAGAGTCGCGAGCCGCACCCGGTCGAGCGGCGCGAGCGCGCGCTGCACGGACTCCGGGTCGAGCAGCGCCTCGGCCAGATCGAAGAAGTCGGACACACCGGCGCGGCGTACCGCGCGGGCCCGCAGCACGGCGGCGAGCTCGGCGTCCGGCAGGGCGCGGAGCCGCGCCGCCAGGGCGAGCGTCGTCGTCATCGCGCCGGTCCGCCGGTCCGCCGGGGCGAGGTCAGCGCCGGTTCTTCCCGGATGCGGCCTTCGCCGCCCGGCTGCGCTGGCGGCCGGTGACGATGATGAGTGTGATCAGCAGGACGAACGCGATCGGGAGTGCGATGAGGGGGAAGAGGAACACCGCGGGCCACAGCCCCTGGCCGGAGCCCTGCTGTGGCATCCCGCCGAGCGCGGACCCCACCAGGATGGCCGCGATGCACACCAGCGACACGACGACCAGCGCCGCCACGATGTACGAGAGGACGCGCTGGAGGCGGGATGCGGGTGGCGGGGTCTGCGAAGTCACGAAATCAAGGATAATTGAGGTTGGTCATTCGATCCCCCATGTGAAGTGAGGTTCCCATGCCGACCGGCAAGGTCAAGTTCTACGACGAGGAGAAAGGCTTCGGCTTCATCGCCACCGATGACGGCCAGGAGGTCTTCCTGCACGCCTCTGCGCTGCCCGCCGGCGCCGTGGTGAAGGCCGGTTCGCGGCTCGAGTTCGGCATCGCCGACGGCAAGCGCGGCGCGCAGGCGCTGTCCGTGCGCGTGCTGGAGGCCCCGCCGAGCCTGGTGAAGATGAAGCGCAAGTCGGCCGACGACATGGCGATCATCGTCGAAGACCTCGTGAAGCTGCTCGACGGCATCGGCGCCAACTTGCGCCGCGGCAAGTACCCGGACAAGGCGCACGGCGCCAAGATCGCGGCGGTGCTGCGCCGGGTTGCGGACGACCTGGATGCCTGAGGAGGCGGGCACGGACGAGGCGGGCACGGAGGAGCCGGGCACGGAGAATTCGGGCACGGCCGACGTCGAATCGACCGAGGCTGAGTCGACCGACCCGGAGACAGCCGAAGCCGAAGTCGAAGCCGAGACCGAAGCCGACGTCGAGACTGAAGCCGAAGTCGAGACCGACGCAGAGGTCGACGCCGAGACCGAAGCCGACGTCGAGACCGACGCAGAGGTCGACGCAGAGACCGAAGCCGTCGCGGCCGAGCCTGCCGTCGTCGAGCTGAGCGAGGCCGACGTCGCCGACCTCCTGGCCGCGCTCCCGCTCGCGCGGGCCGGGCTCGCGGAGATCACGCCGGAGAGCACCATCGGCGAGCCCATCGGGCACGTCGTGGAGCCCACGGGCGCGGTCTCGCTGCTGTTCGCCGCCGCGCTTCCCGGCTACCCGGGCTGGCACTGGACCGTCACGGTCGGCCGCGCCGACGGCGACGCAGAGCCCACCGTGCTCGAGGCCGAGCTGATGCCCGGGGAGGACGCCCTCCTGGCGCCCGACTGGGTGCCGTGGTCCGAGCGACTCGCCGAGTACCAGGCCGCCCAGGAGGCGCTCGCCGCCGAAGCCGAGGCCGCGGGGGCCGAGGGCGACGACGCCCACGTGGAGGACGACGCCGACGACTACGAGGACGAGTACGACGAGGAGTCCGACGAGTCCGAGTCCGACGAGGACTCGGATGAGGACTCCGACGACGACGACGCCGACGTCCACGACCTCCACGGTGACGACGACCTCGACGGCGTCGACATCGACTCGGTCGATGTGGCGTTCGACGAGGACACCGACACCGACACGGAGCTCGACCTCGCGACCGAGGAGGCCGCAGCGCTCGCGGACGACGACGCCGAGTCCGACGACGACGCCGAGTCCGAGGACGCCGACGACGCCGAGTCCGAGCCGGTCAGCGACTCAGCGGCGCCTGCGGGCGCGGGTGACGCTGAGGTAGGCGAAGCCGAGCAGGCCTAGCGCGATCCCGACGACCACCGTCCAGATCCACCAGCCGCCGCCTGCGGCCGTGATGGGTCCGGCGAAGACGAGCGTCGGGATCAGCGCGAGCACCCAGAGCCCGATGCCGACGAGCACGGCCCGGCGGTCGTCCGTCGGCACCGGCACAGGGTCGGGACGGCGCTCGTCGTCGCGCAGCCACAGTCGCACGATCGCCTCCGTCCCTGCTTCTTCCGTCCGGCGCCCGGCTCAGCCCAGTCGCTCGACCGCGTACTCGACGCAGCCGATCAGCGCGCGCACGTCGTCCGGCTCGATGGCCGTGAAGGTCGCGACGCGGAGCTGGTTGCGGCCGAGCTTGCGGTACGGCTCGGTGTCCGCGACGCCGTTGGCGCGCAGGGTCTTGGCGACCGCCGCCGCGTCGATCCGGTCGTCGAAGTCGATCGTGACGACCACCTGCGAGCGGTGCGCCGGGTCGGCGACGAACGGGGTGGCGTAGTCGACGCCCTCGGCCCAGGCGTAGAGCGCGCCGGACGACTCCTTCGTGCGGGCGTCGGCCCAGGCGAGACCGCCGTTGCCGTTCATCCACTCGATCTGGTTCTCCAGCAGCACGAGCGTCGCAACGGCCGGGGTGTTGAGCGTCTGGTTGAGCCGCGAATTGTCGATCGCGTTCTTGATGCTGAGGAACTCCGGGATGTAGCGGTCGCTCGCCGCGATCCGCTCGACCCGCTCGATGGCGGCGGGGGAGAACAGCGCGAGCCAGAGGCCTCCATCGGAGGCGAAGTTCTTCTGCGGCGCGAAGTAGTAGACGTCGGTCTCTGCGACGTCGAAGTCGGCGCCGCCCGCCGCGCTGGTCGCGTCGATGACGGTCAGGGCGCCGGCGTCGCCGTGCACCCGCTTCACCGGCGCCATCACGCCGGTGGAGGTCTCGTTGTGGGTCCAGGCGTAGACGTCCACGCCCTCCACCGCCTCGGCCTCCGCGCGGGATCCCGCCGGGGCCTCGATGACGTGCGGGGCCTGCAGCCACGGGGTCTTCGCCGCCTTGGCGAACTTGCCGCCGAACTCGCCGAAGACCAGGTTCTGGCTGCGCTCCTGAATGAGCGAGAACGCCGCGGCGTCCCAGAAGGCGCTGGAGCCGCCGTTGCCGAGGACGACCTCGTAGCCGTCCGGGAGGCGGAACAGCTCGCCGAGGCCCGAGCGCACCCGGCCGACCAGGTCCTTCACCGGCGCCTGGCGGTGGGAGGTGCCGAGCAGCTCCGCGCCGGGGCCCGCCAGGTAGGCGACCTGCTCCGGACGGACCTTGGACGGGCCGCAGCCGAATCGTCCGTCGGCGGGCAGGAGGTCGGTGGGAATCGTCACGTCCGGCATAACTGAAGTGTATTGGCTGTTGAACGGTGCGGCGGGCCCGATGACGGAGCCTGACGCCGGGGTGCCGTCACCTCGGCGTCACCGGTAGCAAGTAGGCTCGTACCCGCACATTCGCGCGCCCGCACGGGAGGGGTTCATGACCGACCTGATCGACACGACAGAGATGTACCTTCGCACCATCCTGGAGCTGGAGGAGGACAACATCGTCCCGCTGCGTGCGCGCATCTCCGAGCGTCTCGGCCACTCGGGCCCGACCGTCTCGCAGACCGTCGGCCGCATGGAGCGCGACGGGCTCGTGGTCGTCTCCGGAGACCGCCACCTGGAGCTCACCGACGACGGCCGCCGTAAGGCCGTGCACGTCATGCGCAAACACCGCCTGGCCGAGCGCCTGCTCAGCGACGTCATCGAGCTGGAGTGGGAGTACGTCCACGAGGAGGCGTGCCGCTGGGAGCACGTGATGAGCGAGCAGGTCGAGCGCAAGCTCATCACCATGCTCGGCCACCCGACCGAGTCGCCGTACGGCAACCCCATCCCCGGGCTCGGCGAGCTGGGAGCGCCGGACGCGGCCTCCACCGAGAACCTGGTCAACCTGGTCGACGTCGTGCGCGGCGGCGATTCTGAGGTGACTGCCAGGATCCGGCGCCTGGGCGAGCCTGCGCAGGTCGACCCGGAGCTGCTGCTGCAGCTCAAGCAGGCCGGGGTTTTTCCCGGCTCGACCGGCACTTTCGCTGCGGCGGGGTCGTACGTCACCGTACAGATCGATGGCTTCGAGGCCGGCCTCGAACTCCCGAACGAGCTCGCGGCGCACATCTTCGTCGACGCCTGATCTCCGTTACCGATTCGTTAAAAAGTGCGTTAAACAAATGACAAACGGCGGGTCGTCCCGTAGTCTCTAACGAGTCCGAACGGGCCAGAAGCCGGCCCATCAGGACCCCGACCGGGACGCTCCAACCCCCCTGAAGCCCGTCTCCCAGCCGGTGAAGCCGAATGCCGATCGCATCGGACGGGGGCAGCTCCCTAGTGCTGCCGGAGCGCAGGAGGTTGCACTTTGGCACACTCTGGTACGCCCGATCCTGCCCAGGACCGGACCCCTCAGGACCCGGATACCCTCGCTTCGACGTCGTCGACGACGTCATCTTCCGGATCCCACCTCGTCTCCCGGCGGTCGCTCCGCACGGCGAAGGCGCCGGTCGCGGCGGCCCCCAAGCCCGCCGCGCAGGCGTCCACGCCCGCCGCGAAGGACTCCGCCAAGCCCGCCGCGAAGCGCAAGGGCGGCTGGATCCTCAACGTCGGCGTCATCACCGTGGCGACCGGCATCATCGCGACGATGTCGCTCCCGGCGTTCGCGTTCAACCCGAGCGGCGCGGAGTCCGCGGGCTTCGGCCCGAGCGCGTCCGACAGCATGAAGAAGGCGCAGGCGCAGTCCGTCGCCGTCGGTCAGGGCGTCACCGCCGCCACCGTCAGCCGCGACGCGGCCGCTGCGACCAGCCAGTCGCAGCTCGACTCGCAGAAGGCGGCAGCAGCGGCCACCGCCGCCGCCGAGGCCGCCCGCCAGCGCGCAGCGGTGTCGCTCGCGAACTACGCCAGCTACTCCGGCCCGTCGGTCTCCGACTTCCTGGCCAACCCGCCGTACCCGAGCTTCAGCCTCGCGCAGGTGTTCTCGGTCGCGAAGCAGTACATCGGCACCCCGTACGTCTACGGTGGTGACACCCCCGCCGGCTTCGACTGCTCGGGCTACGTGATGTACGTCTACGCCCAGTTCGGCATCTCCCTCCCGCACTCGGTGTCGGGGGAGGCCGCGCGCGGCACGAAGATCTCGATCAACGACGCCCAGCCGGGCGACCTGATCGTGATGTCGGGCCACATCGGCTTCTACGCAGGCAACGGCAACATCATGGACGCACCCGACTCGGGCCGCTCCATCTCCATCCGCCCGATCTGGACCAGCGACTACTACGTCGTCCGGCTCGGTATCTGACACCCGAACCCGCGGTGAACACTGCGGTTCACGCACCAGCGATGGCGCGCCACGAATAGGTGGCGCGCCATTTCTGCGTTACTCTGATGCCCTGGCGCACTGCCAGGCAGCCGTGCAGATCGGAGTCTCCGATGGCCGAGTCGACCACCGTGCGGTCACCCAGGGTGACCACCGGGGTGGGTCGCGGCCTCCGAGCCGAGCGCGAGCTGCTCCCGCGCCACCGCGACTTCCTCGCATGCCGCCACCACGTCGAGGCCTGCCACCGCCACCATGTGGTGTGCCGCCACCATGCCGCCGTCTTCCAGGGCGCTGTCCGTTCGGACAGTGCCCTTTTTGTTTCCCCGGTTCTTGTCCACCCAGCGGACCCGAAAGGACGCAGATGAAGACACTGGTCCTCAACGCCGGCTACGAGCCCCTCGCGGTCGTCTCCTTCAAGCGCGCCATCGTCCTGGTGATGAATCAGAAGGCGACGGTCCTCGCGAGCGACACGGCCCACCCGGTGTGGAGCATCTCGGGCCGCTACGACCGCCCGTCGGTGATCCTGCTCACCCGCTACGTGCGCATCCCGCACGGCCGCGCGGTGCCGGTCTCCCGACGCGGGGTGCTCCGCCGCGACAGCCACCACTGCGGCTACTGCGGCAAGACGGCGACGACGATCGACCACGTCCTCCCGCGCTCCCGCGGCGGCGCGGACAGCTGGGAGAACCTGGTGGCCTGCTGCCTCCGCTGCAACAACGTGAAGGGCGACCGCACCCCCGCCGAGATGGGCTGGACGCTGAAGCTCACCCCCCGCGCCCCGCACGACAGCTCCTGGGTGGTCCGCGGAGTGGAAGGCGGCCAGGCGGACTGGCAGGACTACCTCGGCGTCGCGGCCTGAGGGCCGGGCGCCCTCGGGTAGTCTGGAAGGGCTGGCCTCTGTAGCTCAATGGAAGAGCTGCTCCGTCCTAAGGAGAAGGTTGGGGGTTCGAGTCCCTCCAGGGGCACTGTACGTCTTTAGCAAGATTGCTGCTCAGAGATGGTTTCTTGGGGCGCAAGGAGCGGCGGTTTTCGTTTTGCCCACAACTTGCCCACACGAACGACGAAAGCTCGAAGAACCTCCCAGCGTCGTAGTGGTCGGGATGCGAGCCTCATGGGAACGCGGGCAGTGTACCCACAGTGCCCCGAACCGGGGTTATGCGTGGGCACAGCCGGGTAACTTGCCGATTGGCAAATGAGCCAAGGTACATCCGCCTCAGAGCTGAGCGTCGTCGGGGGCGACGCCGAGATACCATCGGCTACCTCCTGTCATAGTCAAGTCCCCAATGCTCGTTGCGTAACCCGAATGGGTGCGTTGCTTGTGCTGGCGATCCACCGCTATCGTTCTAGCGCTGCGTGTTGCAGTGCAGGAATCCACCATCGACCCAAGGAATCGGAAACCATTTGAACGCACATCGAACGAGAGGAGCCCAACGTTATGAGCATCACGACGACCGCCACCCAGCAGCCCAAGGACTTCGAGCAGCGAGCTCAGGAGTCCTTTTTTGTTGCCCTCTGCGATTGCGATGAGTCTTCATTTGTCTATGGATACGGATGTATCCATCCATTTCATCTGGTGACGACGTCGACATCCGGTGCCTCGGCCAAGGACGGGGGTGACCGATCATGACGTCGGGTCCGATTCGTCCGTGGGTACGCGTCGCCATTCTTCTTGTAGCAGTCACTTCGCTTGGACTCATCGCTTGGACCAAGACTGGCGAATTCATTCCGAGCGACCCCGCAGACGCATTGCTGCTACAGAGCAGCATCCTTCTGGTCGTCCTCGGGTCATTGATTCTGGAGAAGTACTTCACCGCTCCCGGTGATGCGCTCGTGAACTCCTTCACGGCATTGATTACGATGCTTCCGCTTTTGCCGTTGCTTGCGTCGGAGTCGCTGGCGATTTGGGGTGTTGTAGCTACGTATCTCGGAGTCGTAATGGCAGCTTCTGCCGCCTGCCTAACACTCCAGTCTCAGTCCAACCGGACAAGGGGACGGCGCACCATGGCGATTGCTTACCTCATTGCTTCAAGATTTGGTCGAGCACGCGTGGTCTTCTCCGTTGTGTTCTTGGCCTCTCTCTTCTTTTTCGCCTCAAGTCGTTCGAGTCTTGCCTTGGCGCTGTTGGTCTTCTGGGGGTTGTACCTTGCGATCTGGCCCCTCGGTATTCCACAGCTGCTCAGTCGGCTTCGTCTAGGTCAAGAGGCGCGTGACAAGTTGGTGGGCCATCTTGATCGCGTTGATAGTCCAAACCTGGCTAGAGTCGCACTCGCAGCTGCGGGATCGTGGCCGATCGAATCTGAGTCCGTGGTTCTTGCGCATCTTCCCGATGGCTCGAGCCGGTGGTGTGTGCCTCTGTTTCGCGAGAATCGCAGTGATGGGGTTTGGGCGACCTTTGCCATTTCTGACAGCTTGAGCACAAAGGCCGGTCGTGCCGGCACGCTAGTCATTCCACATGACGTGGCGGGACCAAGCCGGTCGGATCTGATTCAGAAACTTACCGGTGGCCTGGCACATGAAGTCGCCGGCGTGGTCCGCGAGTCCTCGACGCTCACTCATCTGCGGGTAGAGATCCTTCCAGATCAACTCGTGGGATCTGGGCAAGTGCTAGTTGTCCCCGTCGCTGACGAGCTTGTCTATTTCCAGGTGACTGGAATGGAGACTTCTGAGGAACCATTTGGTGGCTTGCACTATGGCTCGCAGATTGCGACCGCGGTACAGATCGGTGTGCTGCGAGGAGAGCGATTCCATCGCTTTGACTATTTGCCGCCGATGAACGCGTTGGCCTATTTCGCGGCCGTGCCACCGGCCGAAACTGAGGTGGAAGGTCTCTTTCCGCTCGGCGATGTGCCAGGCACGGGCGTGACGCTTTACGGCAACTTCATTGACCAAATGGAGTCCCACACGGCGATCCTCGGTGCGACCGGTACAGGAAAGACCGAGTTTGCGTTCGACTTGATTCGCTATTCGGTTGCGAACGGAGTGAAGGTGATCTGTCTCGACTTGACCTCTCAGTACGCACCACGCCTTGCGGACCTTGCGCCGATAGAGCTTTCGATTCCAGGTGCGAAAGCTACCGAACTCGGCGAAAAGCTCTTCGCCGCGGAGACGGGGGCATATGGCGCAGGTGCAGAGAAGAAGATTCTGGCGAGCTTTGCAAATGGCCTTCGCTCAGATATCCGCATAACGCTGGAGAAGTTCTATCAGGGCGATGGTGGAGCGCTAGGTCTGATCGAGTTGACCGAGATCTCGAACACCAAAGCGACCCTCTGGATCACAGAAATCTACTTGAGTACATTGCTCGAACTGGCCAAAGAGGGAGCGACGAGCGGCCAAAAGACCCTTGTCGTTGTGGAGGAGGCGCACACTGTGATGCCGGAGGCGGCCTTTGCGGGCCTAGGAGACTTCGACTCCAAGGGAACCATTGCCAAGATCACGCAGATAGCGCTCCAAGGCCGCAAATACGGTGTCGGTCTCCTCGTACTTGCTCAACGAACTGCCACGGTCAGCAAGTCGGTACTGACGCAGTGCAATACGGTGATCTCCTTCTCGTGTATCGACGACACCAGTATCAACTTTTTGAAGAATGTGTTCGGATCGGCGGTCGCCGAGGGGCTGCCCAGCTTGCCCCGGCTTCGTGCTGTAGCCGAGGGCTCCTGGATTGAGGCAGAGCTGCCGGTCGCCTTCGATGTTCCCTTTGACGCCCAAAAGGCCGAACGGAAGGACTGGGCATCGCAGCTTGCAGCCGGCGACGCGTTGGCTAACAGCACGGACGCGAACAACCCTGATCCGGAGACACCGTTCTGAGAGTCGGTCAAAACGAGCCTTCGTCCATCACGAACTGGTGACTCCGACGGGTCCTTGCGACATGACCGTCACTCGGTCCACAAGCTCCCCCGGCTTTCCGACAGAACCCGTTCGTTGAGGCGATCAGCGACTGAGCCGAGGTCATCTTCAAAAGGTCGGCGTAAATATCGAGCGTCATCGCAGCCGACTTGTGCCCGAGCATGCGCTGGAGCGCTTTGACGTTGGCGCCGGCGCTCACGGCCAGGCTCGCGGCGGTATGTTTCAGGTCGTGCTGAGTCATGTGCTCGAGTCCGGCATCGCGCAGCGCGGCGATGCCCGGCCTCCTGCCCGATACCTGCACTTACGCAAATACCGGTGTACCGTGTCGGCAGAGAATCCGTTCCGGCGGTCTGCCGGTGGCCCAGCGGGCTGCTCGGGAGCGCGGTGTGAGGTGAGGGGACGCTGATGTCATCGCCTGAAGTTCCGACACGGGGGCCTGCGCGCCCTCTGCCCTATGTGATCTCGGGTGTGCTGCTCGTGATCGCGATCGTGTTGCCCCTGGTGGTGCCGATCTATGCACGAAGCGAGCCCGCGCTCGCCGGCATCCCCTTCTTCTACTGGTATCAGATGCTGTGGGTGCTGATCGACTCCGGGCTGCTCTGGATCTGCTACGCCCTGATCGTCCGTGAGGATCGGCGACGCCGGGCAGCGGTCCGGCCCCCGGAGGTGGACGAATGATCGCCGCGGCAGGGTCGGGCGCCCGGCCCGTGGACGGTGTGGCGCTCACCGTCGTCATCATCATCTTCGTGATCGTCGCGATCATGGGGTTCGTCGCGGCGCGCTGGCGGATCACCCCGGAAGAGCGCGGCCTGCGCACCCTCGACCAATGGGGTCTCGGCGGCCGCGGGTTCGGGAGCTGGATCACCTGGTTCCTGCTCGGCGGCGACCTCTACACGGCGTACACGTTCATCGCGGTTCCGGCGGCCATGTGGAGCACGGGCGCGGTCAGCGGCTTCTTCGCCGTTCCGTATACGGTCGTGCTCTACCCGATCGTCTTCCTGCTGATGGCACGGCTCTGGTCGGTCTCGCACCGCCACGGCTACGTCACGCCCGCGGACTTCGTCGGGGGACGCTACGGGAGCAAGACGCTCTCGACAGCCATCGCCGTGACGGGCATCGTCGCGACGATGCCGTACATCGCCCTCCAGCTGGTGGGCATCAAAGCGGTGCTCACGGTCCTCGGGCTCGGCAGCGGCGCCAACGCCTTCACCCAGGACCTTCCGCTGATCATCGCGTTCGTCGTCCTCGCCGCGTACACGTATACCGCCGGTCTGCGCGCGCCGGCGGCGATCGCGGTGGTCAAAGACCTCCTGATCTACATCGCCGTCATCGTCGCGATCATCTGGCTGCCCACCCAGTTCGGCGGATGGGACGGGATCTTCAAGGCCGCCACCACGAAGATGACGGCGATCAACCCGGCGACGAACCTCCCTGTCGGCTCTGTGATCCCCGGGGCCGCGAGCTTCAACGCGTACTGGACCCTCGCGCTCGGGTCGGCCATGGCGCTGTTCATGTACCCGCACTCGGTGACCGGTGTGCTGGCGACGAAGAGCCGCAACACGATCCGGCGCAACGCGGTGGTGCTGCCGATCTATTCGCTCATGCTCGGATTCCTCGCGCTCCTCGGGTACGTGGCCATCAAGGCGGGCACGAAGCCGATCGGATTCGACGGGGTGGTCAACCCCCAGCTCGTGGTGCCGCAGCTCTTCATCGACAACTTCCCGTCGTGGTTCGCCGGTGTGGCGCTCGCCGCCATCGCCGTCGGCGCCCTGGTGCCTGCGGCGATCATGTCGATCGCCGCCTCCAACCTGTTCACGCGCAACATCTACCGGGACCTGTTCAAGCCGGACGCGTCCCCCGAGCACGAAGCGAAGGTGTCGAAGTTCGTCTCCCTCGTGGTGAAGTTCGGCGCCCTGCTGTTCGTGATCCTGATGGACCAGTCGGCGGCGATCAACATGCAGCTGCTCGGCGGCGTCTGGATCCTTCAGACCTTCCCGGCGATCGTGGCCGGCCTGTACACGCGGTGGTTCCACCGCTGGGCGCTGTTCGCCGGCTGGGCGGTCGGCATCCTCTACGGAACGATCGCCGCGTACAACGTGGTGAACCCGGTGACGCACGCGCACTTCGGCGGGTCGATCGCCCCGTTCCCGTTCACGACCACGCCGGTCTACATCGCCATCTCGGCGTTCGTCATCAACGCGATCGTCTCCGTGGTCCTGACCCTGATCTTCCGAGCGGTCCGGGTGCCGGACGGCGTCGACCGCACGACGCACGCCGACTACGGCGCGGACGAGGGCGATCCCAAGGTCGTCGAGGTGCTCGAGCCGTACGAGGAGACCCTGGACGACGCGAGCCTCGACCGGTGAGGTCCCGGCTCCAGCACCGTCACCCGCGCGGCCGGAACCGCAGCACCGTCACCCCCGACCCGAAGTCCTGACGCTCGACCGGCTCGAGCTCGATCCGCTCGTGCAACCCGGCGAGCAGCGTCGGGCCGTACCCGGCGATGACCGGCTGCACGACGAACACGTACTCGTCGATCAGCCCCAGGTCGGCCAGCGCGAGGGGGAGGGTCACGCCGCCCACGAACAGACCCTCGCCCGGCTCCCGCTTGAGCTGTTCGACGGACTGCCGGAGGTCGCCGCGGAGCAGTTCGGCGTTCCAGTCGACCTCGTCGAGCGTGTTCGAGACGACGTACTTCTTCGCGCCGTCGATGGCCTCCGCGAACGGGAGCTGGGTCTGGTCCATCCACTCCGGCCAGACGCCCGTGGCCGGCCGCCGCCACGCCTCTTCCATCATTCCGTAGGTGACCCGGCCGAAGATCAGGGCGTCGGCCCGCGCCATTTCGTCGGCCCAGAACCGCATCGACTCCTCGTCGGGCGGGAGGCCCGCCTCGTGGTGTACGCAGCCGTCGAGCGTGACGTTGATGGAGTAGCGGAGCGGTCTCATCTCGTGCTCTCCCTCGATGAGCGTGGCGGATCGGACCTCCTCAAACTACCGTCGGCGGTCGCCCGGCACAGGGGTGGGTTAGCATTTCGGGATGACGAAGCGTGCTCCTGTCGAAGACGTCCCGATCGGGGGTGACGTCATCCGCCTCGGGCAGTTCCTGAAGTTCGCCGGGCTCCTCGACTCCGGTGGGAACGTCAAAGAGGCCATCCTGGACGGCTACGTGACCGTGAACGGCGAGGTCGATCGCCGCCGCGGACGTCAGCTGCAGCTCGGCGACGTCGTCACGTTCGAGGGGCGCAGCGTCCGCGTCTGCCCGTGAGGCGAGCCCGCCAGGTCAGCGGAGCGCGCGGAGGTAACGGCGTCGCGCCACGACCTGGGCGACACGGAGCAGCGGATGCAGGATCCGCCACGGCTGCCGCGACGCAGGCCGCGTGAGCGAGCGCACGGTGAGCACGATGTCGCCGTCCGCGGTGTCGCGGTGCACCACGAACGCCTCCTCGCCCTCGACCGGGTGGCCGGGCAGGGTTCGGTACGCGAAGCCGACACGGTCGTCCTGCTCCACGACGGCGACGACCTCGACCGGCTCCACGACGGTCACCCCGAGCACGCGCACGCGGATCCGCTCCCGCCGCCCCACGCGCACCGGAGCGTGGGAGTCGACCAGGAAACCGCTGCGCGTCTTCACCCGCCAGCGCAGGACGTCGCCCGCAGCGCGACGCCAGGCGTCGTCGCCGCGGCCGACGACCGCGGACAGCTCCGAACGGCGGAACGTCCGGTCGCTCGGAGCCCAGACCGGCGCTTCGGGCATCGTCACGATCTGCTCGCCGTCATCGCCTCAGTCCTGCCCCTCCGAGCGCCCGGCGAAACGGAGCACCGCCGTCGCGCCGTCGACCGAGGACCACGGAGCCTCCACGGCGAACTGAGCGATGCCGGAGGTGCGCATGATCATGTCTTCGCCGGCGAGAAGCGACGCCAGCTGCTCCATGCCGGGGTTGTGGCCGACCAGGGCCAGCGTACGGACGTCGTCGGGGATCTCGTGCACGATGTCGAGCAGCGTGGCAAGGGATGCCGCGTAGACCCGGTCGTCATAGCGCGCGGGCGGCGCGGGCGTGAGCTCGGCCGACGCGAGCTCCCAGGTCTCGCGGGCGCGACGTGCCGGGGAGACGATGGCCAGGTCGATCGGATCCGCGTGGCCGGCGAGCCACCGCCCCGCGAGGGGAGCCTGCGTCCGGCCGCGCTGGGCCAGCGGGCGGTCGATGTCCGCGACGGAGCCCGACCAGTCCGACTTGGCGTGGCGGAGCAGGAGGAGGGTGCGCTCGATCGTTGTCACGCTGCCAGTGTGCCCCACCGGCGCGTCGTTCACGAGCGCCGGGCGAGCAGCACGGTCGTCGTGACCTCCTCGACCAGGTCCTCCCCGGCGAGCGGGCGCAGCAGGTCGCGAAGCTCGTCCATCCTCGTCAGCTGCTCGGCGCCCAGCGCGCTTCCGAGGTGCCCGAGCACCCAGTCGAGCGTGACGTGGTGGGCCGCCTGCCAGGTCAGCACCTCGGCGCCGAGACCGAGGGAGGCCGCCGTCTCGCGGCGCTCGTCGAGGGCCGGGCGGTCGGTCCGGCAGTTGCCGGTCACGGGGCCGTAGAGCGACTCCAGGGCCGACCGGACGGTTCGCTGCCACGGGGCGGGGCCGAGCCAGAGCGGTGGGCCCTGCGTGACGACCGCGATCGCGCCCCCCGGACGCAGCAGCGCGGCTGCCGCGCCCAGCGTCGCGCGTTCGTCCATCCAGTGCAGAGCGTTGCCGATCGTCACCAGGCCGATCGGGGCGGCGAACGGGATGGCGAGCACGGGGAGATCGCTGTCGTCGCCGAGGACGCACACGACGCGCTCGGCGTGGCGGGCGCGCAGGCCGGCGAGCATGTCGGGTTCGGGGTCGATCGCGACCACGGCGGCGCAGTGCGGCGCGAGCGGGGCCGCGAGCTGGCCGGTGCCGCAGCCGAGGTCCACGGCGACGTCGGTCGCGCGCAGGCCGGCCGCTGCGACGAGGCGGTCGGTCTGGTCGGCGGGGAGGTCGCGCCGGAACTCCGCGTAGTACTGGGCGGTGGTCCCGGCGAAGTCGCTTCTCACGACGCGTCGCTTTTCACGACGCGTCGAGGACCTCGCGGAGCCGGGCGGCGAACTCCCGGGGCTTCCCCGGGTACCCCGAGTCCTCCGCGGCGAAGCCGCCGTGGTGGCTCGGGAAGACGACCGGCTCGGTGCCCAGCAGGGACGCGACCGCGGCGGAGGTGCGGCCGGTGAAGATGCCTTCCGACTCCTCGCCCACCGCGACGACGATGCGCGTCGGGGCGGCCTGCAGCGCGGCGATGTCCGGCCGGTACGCGGTGATCGCGACCGAGCGCTCCGACAGCAGCGGGTCGTCGCGTGAGCCGTCGTCGGCGGTGGGCATCCCGAACATCGCCGGGTCCGGCGCCGGGAGGGCGAAGTAGTCGTCGGTGAACTCGCCGCGCCACGACGTCATCATGACGAACGCGGCCATGCCCGCCCCGAAACCCTTCGCGTCGTATGCCGCGTGCACGTCGGCGAGGCCCCGCTCGGCGGCCTCCGCGTCGGGGAGGACGCCCGGCAGCGGCGGCTCGTGCGCGACCAGGGTGCGCACGTCCTCCGGGTGGGCGGCCACCAGGGCCAGCGCGGTCACGGCGCCGCCGCTGCTCGCGAACAGGTCGACGGGGCCGCCGCCGAGCTCCTGGATGACGGCGTGGACGTCCTCGGCCTGCGTGGTCGGCGTGTTGGTGACCTCGCCGTCGCTGCGGGTGCTGCGCCCGAGCCCCCGCGGGTCGTACGTGACGACCACGCGGTCCGGGAGGTACGACGCCAGCGCGCGGAAGCCGCTCGCGTCCATCGGCTGGCCGATCATGACCAGCGGGGGATGCTCGCCCGACGCGATCTCGGCGTCGGCCACGTCGTAGACGATCTCGGCTCCTGGCGTGGGGAGGGTGCGCGTTTCCATGGCGGACTCGTCTCGGTCGGCGAACGGGTGATGGTGTGGATGCTACGCGCTGGGCCGCGTGCTCTGCCACACACATCCGGCCATGCTCCGCCCACCATTCGGCCAGAGCCCGCCCACCGTTCGGCTGACCGGCCCGCGTTCACCACCACCGGCTACAGTGGCAGGTCGACCCCCGATCGGAGACCGGATGGCCCACGCCCACGCCCACTCGCACGCCCCCACCGGCCGGACCCCGAAGGCGGGCCGAACACTGCGGGCCGTGGTCGCCGGCATCTTGATAGCGGCGGCGCTCGCGACGGTGGCCGGACTGGCGCTGCTCTGGCCGGATCACGCGAAGGTGGTCACCGCGTCGTCCAAGATCGAGTTCGCGCCGAAGGGGACGACCTTCCCGACTGGGAGGATCGTCGCGCTGCAGCAGGACTGCCCCGGCTACTTCTCGTCGACCGCGACCGCTGCGCCGGGCGACACCCGCGCCTGTCAGCTTGCGAAGGTCCAGCTGCTGCAGGGGCCGCACGAGGGCCGCACCGTCACCATCCCGCTGCTCTGGCCGTACGCGACGGCGGGCCTGCACGTCGGCGACCAGCTGGAGCTCGTCCTCCCGCCGCAGAGCACGGCGAACGCCGCCCAGGGCAGCGGCACCGAGGGGATCACCGTCAACGGCGTGATCCGCGACCAGTCGCTCTGGGCGTGGGCGATCGTGTTCGCGATCGTGGTGGTAGCGGTCGGCCTGCTCCGCGGCTTCATGGCGCTGCTGTCGCTGGGGTTCGCCGGCTTCATGCTCGTGACGTTCGTCCTCCCGGCCCTCGTGAGCGGCCGGCCGGGGCTGGCAGTGGGCGTCGTCGGCGGGTCCGCGATCATGTTCGTCGTGCTGTATCTCGCGCACGGTCCGTCGGTCCGGACCAGCGTCGCCCTCCTCGGCACGCTGTTCGGGATCGCGCTCACGGCCGGGATCGCGCAGCTCGCCGTCACCACGACCCACCTCACCGGGGTGACCGGCGACGTCGGCGGGATGCTCGCCGGCACCACGCAGATCGACTTCCGCGGGGTGCTGACCTGCGCGATCGTCATCGCCGGGCTCGGCGTCCTCAACGACGTGACCGTCACGCAGGCCTCCGCGGTCTGGGAGCTGCGGGCCGCGTCGCCCACGCTGACGCGCCGCCAGCTGTTCGGCCGCGCGATGCGGATCGGCCGCGACCACATCGCCTCCACCATCTACACGATCGCCTTCGCGTACGCGGGCGCGGCGATGGTGGTACTCATCGTCCTCTACCTCTACGACCGCTCCACGCTCAGCCTGCTGTCCCAGGAGGACCTCGCCGCGGAGGTCGTCCGCACCCTGTGCAGCGGCATCGGGCTCGTCCTCGCGGTCCCGGTCACCACGGCGATCGCCGCCGCGCTCGTCCCGGCGGAGGTCGTGGGCGCGGAGGAGAGCCGGCTGCTCGACGCGCTCAAGCTGCGCTGGTACTCCTTCATCCCGCGGGCGGCGCCCGTCGAGGAGCCGTCGCGGCCGTACTGACCGCCGGCCCGGCTGACGGGCGCCGGCCGGGAGACCCGCCCGCACGAGGATGTGCCCCTCCGTCTACCCGAGAACTGGGGCGGCCGCCAGGCTTCGAGTTCGCTGATCCGGGCCGTTCATCCCAGGTCGGCGACCTACTGTTCTTGCGAAGGCGGGGGAACCGTTGTGAGACAGGAAATGAACATGGGTGCAGCGATTACTCCGCTGAGGAAGCCGACGCCCGTCGCGCACGTCGAGACCATCCCGGGGTCGGGTGACGGCGAGAGCAGGACGATCAGCGTCCGCTGCTGGTGCCCGATCGGCCACGACCACACGTACGCCGAGTGGGTGGAGCTGTTCGGGCGGTCCCAGTACGACGTGCGCTGAGCGCGCCCGCCCTCACCGCGCCCTCACCAGGGCGCGACGGTCCCGTCCCAGGAGAACAGCAGCCCGCTCGGCCCGTCGTCGGGCAGCGTCGCGAGCCGCACGGCGCCCTCCGCGGCCTCGGCCGGGTCGCCGCCGGCGCCCGCCGCACGCGGGTTCAGGTTGGTGGCGCGCAGGCCGGGGGCCAGGGCGTTGACCTTGACGCCGTCCGCGGCGAGGGCGTGGGAGTAGAAGATGGTCAGGCCGTCGAGCGCGGCCTTCGACGACCGGTAGGCCGCGCCGCGTCCCGACGAGGCGGCGACGTGGTCGAACTGCGGGTTCGGCCCGGTGCTCCAGGTCAGCGATCCGGTGCCGCTGGAGATGTTGACGATCCGGGGATGCGCGGAGCGGCGGAGTGCCGGGAGGAACGCGTTCGTCACGGCCACGACTCCGAACACGTTGGTCTCGTAGGTGCGCCGGAACACCTCCACGTCCACGTCGGTGACGACGTCCGCGATGTCGAGCGAGATGCCGGCGTTGTTGATCAGCACGTCCAGTGCAGGCACGGCCGCGGCGGCGGAGGCGACGCTGTCGGCGTCGGTGACGTCGAGCGGGAGGACGGTGCCGCCGACCTCGGCGGCCGTCTCCTCGCCGCGGGCACGGTCTCGGGCGCCGAGCAGGACGTTCCAGCCCCGTGCGGCGAGCTGCCGGGCGATCTCCTTCCCGATGCCGCTGGTGGCGCCGGTGACGAGGACAGTGGGGGGAGTGGGGTCGGTGGTGGTGTTCACACCCTCCATGCTGCGCCGGACCGTACGACGGAGCCAGGCCCGGCGAGTACCACCTTCGGCACGTCGGCCTCCCAGGTCAGCGGCTGGACGAACAGCTGCCGCTTGCCGCCGACGGAGTTCCAGGCGTGGAAGGCGATCCGGTCGCTGCCGTCGTCCAGCCGGAGCACCGAGTTGTGGCCGGGGCCGAGGAGGCCGGTCAGCCGGGTGCTGAGGATGTCCGCCGCCTCGCGGACCTCGTGGGACCACGGGCCGAGCGGATGCGGCGCGGTCGCGACCGAGACGCCGTAGCCGTCGCCCTCCCAGCGGCCGCCGGAGAAGAACAGCCGGTAGGCGTCTCCGCGCCGGACGACGCTCGGGCCTTCGAGCGTGTGCCAGTCGAGGATGCGGCCGTACATCGGGCGGGCGCGCTCGAAGAGCTGCCAGTCGGCGTCGGGCGCGAGCACCGCGACGGGGTCGGAGCCGGGGCGCGTCGGGCTGTCGAGGCGCATCACCGCGAGGTGCGTGCCTGGCCGGTCGCCGGTGAGCACGTCGCGGGCGAAGAACAGGTACCTGCTGCCGTCCGCGTCCTGGAACGGGTGCGCGTCGATGGCGAACGATTCGCCCGGAGTGAGGTTCACGCCCTGGTCGACGAACGGGCCGAGCGGGGAGTCCGCCCGCGCGACCCGGAGGTGGTGGCCGATGATCCCGTGGCCGACGGAGTAGTACATCCAGTAGGCGCCGTCCGCCGCGATGACTTCGGGCGCCCAGTAGGCGTCGCCGAGCGCCGGATCCGGCCGCTCCAGCACGCCGCCTGCGCTCGTCCAGTGCACGAGGTCGGGGGACCGGAGCGCCTCGAACGCGTGCGTCTCTGTGCCGTCGAGCGTGCGGTCGTCGCCCGAGCCGTAGGCGATGAACGCGCCGCCGAACCGGGCGAGGAACGGGTCGGCGAAGTAGCCGTCGTAGACCGGCTCGGCGTGCAGCGGCTCGGCGTGGAGCGGCACCGTGTGAGCCGGCTCAGAGCGCGAGCTCATCGGCGACCTCCTCCCCGGTCTCGGCGACAGACTCCGCAGCCAGCCGCGCGTACAGCGCCGCCGCCGCGGTGGGCACCCGCGCGAGGCGGCCGTCGGCCTGCTCGTCCAGCCGGATCACCCCCATGCGCCGCAGGAACGGCGTCTTGGGCCGGATCCCGTCTCCGGAGTGCTGGCGCGCGGCGACGATGTCGTCGTCCACCACGAACTCCTCGACGTTGCGGCCCCCCGAGGCGTACGACCAGTCCACGAAGTCGAAGACCGGCCACCAGGTGTAGCCGCGGATGTCGAGCCCCTCGTCGCGCAGCTCCCCGATCGACCGCACCGAGTCGTCCAGCCACGCGGAGCGGACCTCGTCGTCGCCTTCGATGCTCGTCTCGGTGATCAGCATCGGGAGCCCGTACCGGGCGGAGAACGCACGCAGGCTGTCGGCGAGGCCGTCGCTCCAGCGATTGGTCGCGACCTGCGCCACCTCCTCGCCGCGCTGCACGAGCGTGCGCGGCGAGAGGTCGGGGTAGTAGTTGACGCCCAGCAGGTCGACGGTCGGCGGCGCGGCCGTCAGGCGCTCCAGGCGCTCCGGCGCCGCGCCCTGCTCCAGCAGCCAGCCGTGCAGCGGGTGGGAGGCGTCGACGCGGCCGAGCAGGAGGTCGGTCGGCAGCATCCCCACCGACTCCAGCAGCGCGGCGTGCCCGGCGAGAGCGGGATCGTCCGTCCGGTAGAGCGAGGAGGCCTCCACGTGCACGACGACCGCGTCCGGGTTCGCCGCGCGCACGGCGCGGATGGTCTCGGCCATGCCCTCCACGACGCCGAGGGTCACGGCCGTCCAGCCGTCCCAGCCGGTCAGCGACGGCGGCCAGACGCCCCGGAGGCCGCAGAACGACGCCGTCGTCAGCGGCTCGTTCAGCGGCGTCACGTGGTCCACGATCCCGCGGTAGCGCGCGGCGAAGGCGCCGGCGAACTCCGCGACCGTCTGCGGATATCGCGCGTCGGCGAACGACGCGCGCAGCCAGGTCGGCGTGCCGTAGTGCACGAGGTCCGCGATCACGGTGAGCCCGAGCTCGTCGGCTGCGTAGCGGAGGCGCTCGTCCAGCATCGACCAGTCGAACGTCCCCGGCGCGGTGTGCACCAACGGCCAGTTCACGCCGTACCGAACGACCGTCGCGCCGAGGTCGCGGACCGCCCGGAGGTCGTCCCGCCAGTTCTCGGTGTGCTCGGTGAGGTCGTACTCGTCCAGATCGGCCATCGCGAAGTGCTCCGGCGGGTAGACGCAGGTGTCCTCGATCCCGGCCGCCCAGGCGAACTCGCCCGGGCCCAGCCCCGCGGCCGTCACTTGAGCCCCGTCGTGGCGACGCCGGCCACGAAGTACTTCTGCGCGAAGAAGAACGCGACGGCGATCGGGATGAGCGAGATGGTGGCTCCCGCGAGCAGCACGGCGTGGTCGGTCACATGCTGGCCACCGAACAGGGTCAGGCCGGCGGGCAGCGTGAGCATGTTCGGGTCGCTGGTGACGACGAGCGGCCAGAGCAGGTCGTTCCAGAGGTTCATGAAGTTGAGGATCGCGACGGTGGCGATGGCGGGCTTGGCCAGCGGCAGGATGATCCTCCAGTAGATGCGGAAGTGGCCGGCGCCGTCGATCCGGGCGGCCTCGTCCAGTTCGGTCGGGATGCTGATGAAGAACTGCCGGAACAGGAAGATCCCGAAGGCGCTCGTCGCGCGCGGCACGATCAGCCCCTGGTAGGTGTTCAGCCAGCCGAAGTGGAACAGCTCGATGAACACCGGGATGAGGGTCACCTGGAACGGCACCATCAGCGTCGCGATCACCAGGATGAACGCGAGGTTGCGGCCGCGGAACTTCAGCCGGGCCAGCGCGTACGCGCACATCGAGTCGAACAGCAGCGTGAGCGCCGTGGTGACGCCCGCGAACAGGAACGTGTTGCCGAGCAACCGCAGGAACGGCAGTTGCTCCCAGACGCCGAGGTAGCCGTGCAGCGTGATCGAGGTGGGGAAGAGCGAGGCCGGGTTGCCGAACAGGTCGCTCTCGCTGCGGAACGAGCCGGACACCATCCAGATGAACGGCACGATCGCGAAGAGGACGCCGATCCCGAGAAGGATCCATTTGGACGACGCGGCGAGGCCGGCGAGGGCGCCCGGCCGTCTCATGCGGACACCGGTTTCAGTCGACATCGTTGTACCTGAACAATCTGAGCTGGAGGAGCGAGAGGAGCATGATGATCGCGAACAGGACCCACGAGATCGCCGACGCGTAGCCGGTCTGGTAGTTCACGAAACCGTCGCGGTAGATGAGGTTCACCAGGCTGTCGGTGCGGAACACCGGGCCGCCGTCGGTCATCACGTAGACCAGGTCGAACACCTGCAGCGACTGGATGGTGAGGATCATCGTGGCGAACAGCAGGGTCGGCCGCACGCTCGGGATGGTGATGTGCAGCGTGAGCTGCCGGTTGTTCGCGCCGTCGAGCCGGCCGGCCTCGTAGCGCTCGGCCGGGACCGCCTTCAGCGCGGCGACGAACAGGATCATGGCGAATCCGACGCTGCGCCAGACGGCCACGAAGATGACGCTCGGCAGCGCGAGGGAGGTCGACTGCAGCCAGGCGACCGGCTGGAGGCCGAGCAGCTGGGTGAGGCCCCCCACCAGTCCGATGCTCGGGTCGAGCAGGAACTTCCAGACCAGGCCGATGGTGACGAACGACACGATCGTGGGGAAGAAGTAGATCGAGCGGACGACCCGGGTGATCAGGTTGTCCTTGAGTAGCAGCAGCGCGGAGCCGAAGCCGAGGGTGATCTGGAGGACGACGGCGAACGCGGTGAAGACCAGGGTGACGCCGAGGGCATTCCAGAACTGGGGGTCCTGGAAGAGCTTGATGTAGTTGCCGAAGCCGAGGAAGGTCTGGCTCGACGCGCCGATGGTCCAGTCGAAGAAGCTGTAGTACAGCGTCTGCAGGATCGGGAACAGGACGAAGACGCCCAGGATGATCAGGCTCGGCGCCATGAACAGCCACGCCGGCTGGAATCGCAGCCGGCGGCGCGGGCTCGTCTCCCCGCGCGTGCCCGGGCGCCCGGACCGCTCCGCGTCCCGGGGGAGGGGACCCGCCCCGTCCCGCGCGGGGCGGGACAGGGCGGGCTCGGTGGTGTGGGTGCTCACTACTTGCTGCACCCGGTGAGGCTGTCGATCGTCTTGGCCGCGTCGGCGGTGGCGGAGGCGACCGAGGTGCCGCGGGTGATCTGGCCGATCAGCGGCACGTACGCGTTGGCGTCGACCTGGGTCGCGTTGGTGACGTGCGGCAGGTAGAGCCGCGAGTCCGGGACCTGGGAGGTGAAGATCGACACGGTCGGGTCGGCCTTCAGCTTGGCGTCGTCGGCGAGGTCGGTGCGCAGCGGCGGGAAGCCGGTCTGCAGCGAGAACTTCTCCTGCGCGGTCTTGCTGGTCCAGTAGGCCAGGAACTCCTGTGCCTCCTGCGGGTGCTTCGTCTTGGCCGAGATGGCGAGCGGCGCAGTGGAGCCGAGCGTCACGCTCGAGCCGTCGACGCCGACCGGGACCTTCGCGATGCCGAGGTCGATGCCGGCGGACTTGTAGCCGGGGGCCGCCCACGGTCCGTTGATCTCCATCGCAGCCTTGCCGGCCGAGAACAGCGAGTCGGCCTGGGCGCCGGTCTGCCCGACGGGGGAGATCTTGTCCTGGACGACCAGGTCGCTCCACGTCGACAGGCTCTTCTGCCCTGCACTGGTCTGCACGACGCTGCAGCCCTTCGCGTCGACGATGTCGCCGCCCTCCAGCCACTGCAGGATCGGCCACATCTGGATGGTCTGGTTGTCCGCCAGCGACAGGCCGTACTGCGTCTGGCCGCCGTTCAGCGTCAGCTTCTTGGCGTCGGCCTGCAGCTCGGCGACGGTGCTGGGCGGGTTGGCGATCCCGGCCGCGGCGAACGCCTTCTTGTTGTAGTAGAGGCTGAGCGTCGCGAAGTTGGCCGGGACGGCGTAGAGCTTGCCATCGTAGGTGAACTCCTTGACGGTGCCAGGGGCGAGCTTGTCGGTGTTGATCTTCGTGTCGCCCGAGCCGGTGTCGGTGATGGCGAGGACCGAGTTGGTCTTCACGTACTGGGCGATCGCGTTCGGGTCGCTGGAGGGCGCCGCGATGTCGGGGCCCTGCCCGGTCAGCCATGCCGAGGGCAGCTTCTGGGCGATGGTGTCCCAGGGCTGCACGTTCATGGTGACGTGGATGTTCGGGTGCGAGGCGTTGAAGTCCTTGACGATCGTGTCGTACCCCGGACGGTCGCCGCCGGTGAAGCCGGTCCAGACGGTGAGGTCGACCTTGCCGCCTGCGGTGCCGGACGTGCCGGAGCAGGCCGTGAGCGCGAGCATCGACGCGGCGACGCCGGCGGCGACGACGAGGGATCTGCGGATTTTCATCGAGTGTTCTCCTTTGAGCAGTGCAGATGAGGGGAGGGGGCGGTGCTGTGGGTGGGGTGGAGAGGGGATGGTGCGAGTGGGGCGAGGTGGAGCGGTATCGGGGAAGGGTCAGGGGAATCGGGTCAGGGGGAGTGGGTCACGGGTTCTCGGGGCAGCCGCACGAGCGGCGCGGCACGAAGGTCACGCCGAGCTCCTCGTGAGCCGGGCCGTCGAACCGTCCGTCGACCAGGTCGAAGAGGCGCTCGGTGGCGCGGCGGGCCATCTCCTCGGCGGGGACGGCCATGGTCGTGATGCCCGGGGTCGTGACGCGCGCGAGCCCGAAGTCGTCGAAGCCGACGATCGAGATGTCCTCCGGCACGCGGAGGCCGGCGCGTTTGAGCTCCTGGAGGCCGCCGAACGCCATGTCGTCGTTCGCGAAGACGATGCCGTCGACCTCCCGGCCGTCCGCCAGCGCCGCGACGACCGCGGCGGCGCCGGACTCCTCGTTGAACTCGCCGCGGAGGACGAGGGCATCGGACTCCAGGCCGCGCGACCGCACAGCGGCGAGGAAGCCCTCGCGCCGGTCGAGGCCGGTCTGGTGGTCGAGCGGGCCGGTCACGTGCACGAGCCTGCGGCGGCCGTGCACGTCGATCAGGTGCTCGGTCAGCGCGCGGGTGGCGGCGACATCGTCGATGCCGATGCTCACCGAGCCAGGGAGGTAGGGGAAGTTGCCGATCAGCACGACCGGGAGGCCGGAGGCGACCAGCTCCTCCACGTGGAAGTCGTCCACCGCCGAGCTGGTGACGATCGCGCCGTCCGCGCTGCGCGAGCGCACGACGCGCTCGTAGGCGGCGACGCCGTTCTCCGCGTCGGAGTTGGTGGAGATGATCACCTGGCTGTCGTGGGCGTTGGCGGCGTCGGACACCCCGGTGAGGACGTGCATGAAGTAGCTGTGCCCGAAGACGTGCTGCGAGGTGTTCGGGACGATGAGGGCGACCGCGCCGGCCCGCTGGTTGCGGAGCGCCCGGCCGGCCGAGCTGGGCACGTAGCCGAGCTCCTGGGCGGCCTGCCGCACGGCCGCCTTGGTCTTGGAGCTGATCCGGGCATGGTCGGCGAGCGCCATGGAGGCCGCGGAGGAGGTGATGCCGACGCGCTCGGCGACATCCTTCAGGGTGACGGTCGAACGTGCGTCCCGCGTCTTCGGCATCAGTGCCCTCCCATGTCGTGGCCGGTGTCGGCTGCTGTTCGCTGCCGTTCGCTGGAGCGGATGCTCGAACGATGGAGCAGGTGTTCAAACGATAAAGCACCCGCTCAAACGATGAAGCGAGTTCGGACTGTGTGTCTGTGGTCGCTCAATCGATTAAGCATCGGACGATTCGCTGAACCGTTCGTGTGCTCAATCGATAAAGCACACCATAAACCGAAGCCTCCCGAGAACGCAAGAAGAATTTTCGGGTCGCCTCCGCAGCGGCCGTGCTAACGTTCTTGCGATCGTGATCCGAGCGCAGGAGGTGAGACCCATGAACGCAGTATCCGTGATGGGTGCTCCCCTGCAGTACACGATCGCGCGACGCCGGTAGCCGTCGCCGGGAGCGCCCGAAGGCATCTTCGCGAAAGGCGACTCCCATGAACGCAGACACTTCCTCCCCTTCCCGCGCGCTCGTCCTGCACGGCGGCGGATCCTCCGGCAACGCCTGGGAACTCGGCGTGATCGCCGGCCTCCTCGACGGCGGCCTGGACGTCACCCGCGCCGACCTGATCGTCGGCACGTCGGCCGGCTCGACGGCCGCCGCCCAGATCACGAGCGCGCCGCCCGGCGAGCTGTACGCCGCCATCCTCGACGCCCCGCCGCCGCAGCGGCCGGCCGGCGCCGCGCCCGGCGCGAGCCGCCCAGACGGTGTCGCCCGCGGCGTGGCAGGCTCGGTCTCCAGTCAGCTGGAGGTCACCGGCCGCATCATCGCGGAGTCCGCCGACGCCGCCGACATGCGACGCCGGATGGGCGCCTGGGCGATCGGGCTCGCCAACGACGCCGGCCCGGAGCGTCAGGCGCAGTGGCGCGGGACCGTGGCCTCCCGCCTGCCGAGCCAGGAGTGGCCGGAGCAGAACGTGGTCATCACCGCGGTGGACGCGCGCACCGGCGAGGGCGCGACCTTCGACCGGCACAGCGGCGTCGCCCTGGCCGACGCCGTCGCGGCGAGCTGCTCCAGCGGCTTCGCCTACGCCCTCGGCGACGAGCGCTACATCGACGGCGGCTACCGGCGCAACGAGAACGCCGACCTCGCGGCCGGCTACGACCGCGTGCTCGTGCTCTCCCCGTTCGGCGGCCGCACGCGGCATCCGCTCGAGTGGGGGATGCAGCTCTCCGCGCAGGTGGACGAGCTGCGGGCCGGCGGCAGCGAGGTCGAGACGATCGTGCCCGACGCGGCGTCGCTGGACGCGTTCGGCGAGAGCATGATGGACCTCTCGCGTCGCCCGGCGTCGGCGCAGGCCGGTTACGGCCAGGGGAGGGCGGCCGCCGGTCGGCTCAGCGGGTTCTGGGCGGCCGACGCGCGCTGAACGGCGAGCGGCCGCCGATCGTCCGGTCGGCGGCCGCTGTCGTCCGGTCCGGGCGCGTCAGTCCCGGTCGTGGTCCTCCCTGCCGCGGTGCAGTGCGTCTTTCACACGCTCGACCCCTTCGGTGATCAGCGAGGTGGCCGAGTCCTTGATCGCGCCGATCCCGTCCGGGTCTCCCTTCAGCAGCGCGAGGCCGGTGTTCTTGGCGAACTCGAACGTGATGTGCGGCGGCAGCGGCGGCACGTTCTTGCTGGTGTGCGCGTCGATGAGCGTCACGCCGGGATGCGCGAGGGCGGCGTCCCAGGCGGCTTCGATCTGGTCGTCGGAGGTCACCGTGATGCCCTGGAAGCCCAGCAGCTGCGCCCAGCCGGCGTAGTCGACCGACTCGACGTCCTGGGAGGTCGACCAGACCGGGTTCGCGTCCTCGGTGCGCATCTCCCACGACACCTGGGTGAGGTCGTCGTTGTGCAGCACCAGGACGACGAAATTCGGGTTGGACCAGCGCGACAGGTACTTCTTCACGGTGATCAGCTCGTTCATCCCGAGCATCTGGAACGCGCCGTCGCCGATCGTGCAGACCACCGTGCGCTCCGGGTAGGCGAACTTGGCCGCCTCCGCGTACGGCATCGCGGCGAGCATCGTCGCCAGGCGGCCGGAGAGGTCGCCGCGCATCCCGTCGCGCAGCCGGATGTGCTGGCCGTACCAGTCGGCGGTGGTGCCGGCGTCGGCGGTGACGATGGCGCCGCCGGGCAGGCGCTTGTTCAGCTCGTGGTAGACCCGGCGCGGGTTCACACCGTCGTCGTAGTGCTGCTCGGCCTGGGCGGCGAGCTCGTCGTCCCACTCGCGCATGCCGGCGGCCGCCTTCTCCTGCCAGGACAGGTCGTCCTTCTGCGTCAGCAGCGGGATCAGCCCGGCCAGCGTGGTCTTCACGTCGCCCCAGATGCTCACATCGGTGGGATAGCGGAGGCCGAGCTGCTCGGGCCGCAGGTCGATCTGCACCGCCTTGGCCTGCCCGGTCGCCGGCAGGAACTGGCCGTACGGGTAGTTGGTGCCGAGCAGGACGAGCGTGTCGCAGTCCTGCATCTGGTCGTAGCTCGGCCGCGAGCCGAGGAGGCCGAGCTGCTGGGTGTGGAACGGCACGTCGCCAGGGACGACCTGCTTCCCGCGCAGCGTCGTCATCAGCCCCGCGCCGGTCAGCCGGGCGGCCGCGAGGACCTCCTCGGTCGCGCCGGCCGCGCCGTGCCCGACCAGGAACGTGACCCGCTCGCCTGCGTTGATGATGTCCGCGGCGGCGCGCAGCTGCTCGGCGGGCGGCGCGATCGCGGTCGACGGCGGCACGGCGCTCGACCGGGACACCCACATCTCCGCGCCGGGAACCGCCATCTCCATCCCCTGCACGTCGTGCGGCAGGATGACGACGCACGGCTGCTTGCGGGTGATCGCCGTGCGGAACGCGGTGTCGATCACGGCCTGCGCCTGCTCTGGGGACACGATCGTCTGCACGTACTCGGCGACGTCGGAGAACGTCTGCTCGAGCTTGCTCTCCTGCTGGTTGAAGGTGCCGAAGGAGTTGAGCCCCTGCTGGCCGACGATCGCCACGACGGGCTGGTTGTCCATCTTCGCGTCGTAGAGGCCGTTCATCAGGTGGAAGCCGCCGGGGCTGGAGGTCGCGATGCAGACGCCGACCTCGCCGGTGAACTTCGCGTGCGCCGTGGCCATCAGGGCGCAGATCTCCTCGTGCGTCGGGCGGATGTACTCCAGCCCCTCGCCGCCGCGCTCGGCCTTTCCCAGCATCCCGTCGAACTCGCCGATGCCGTCGCCGGGGAAGCCGAACACGCGTCGGACGCCCCACTCCCGCAGCCGTCCGATCACGAACTCGCTGACTGTCGTCGCCATGTGTCTGTCTCTCCTTCGGTCGTCAGTCGTTGCGTTGGATGAGCCGGTCCGCCGCCCGCGCGGCGACGGCCATGATGGTCAGGGCGGGATTGGCGCTGCCCTGCGTGGGCAGCACGCTGCCGTCCGTGATGAGCAGATTGGGGACAGCGAACGTCCGGCAGTCGGCGTCCACAACCCCTTGCGTCTCGTCTGCGCCCATGCGTGCGCCACCGACCAGGTGGGCGTAGCGCTGGACGGTCATCGTCTCCTGGGCTCCCGCGGCCTCCAGGATGCGCTCCATGGTCGCCTGAGCGGCCGTGGCCAGCGCGCGGTCGTTGTCGCCCTGCGAGTACGCGAAGTGCGCGACCGGGAGGCCGTAGCGGTCCTTCTCGTCGGCCAGCGTGACGCGGTTCTCGGCCCGGGGGAGGAACTCGCAGAGCGCGCCGAGGCACGCCCAGTGCACGTAGTCGGACATGTAGCGGCGGAGGTCCGCGCCCCAGTGCCCCTGCGCCATCACGTGCTCGGCCCAGGTGATCGGCAGCGGCGAGACGGTCTGGATGGAGTACCCGCGCTTGTAGGGCTTGCCGGGGTCGGTCTCGTAGAACTCCTCGGTGCTCACCTCGGGAGGCGGCGCCTTCCACATCCGGATCTCCTGCTCGAACCGGCCGGCGGTCTGCGGCGCGCCCTGCACCATCAAGTAACGGCCCACGAGGTCGAAGTCGTTGCAGAGGCCGTCCGGGAAGCGCGCGGACGCCGAGTTGAGCAGCAGCCGCGGCGTCTCGATCGAGTAGCCGGCGATCGCGACCATCCTGGCCTTCTGGAAGCGCGGGACGCCGTCCTTCACGTAGTGCACGCCGGTCGCGCGGCCGGTGAGCGGGTCGACCTCGATGGAGGTCACCATGCTGTCGGCGCGCACCTCGGCGCCGTGCGCGAGCGCGTCGGGGATGTGGGTGATGAGGGGCGACGCCTTGGCGTTGACCTTGCAGCCCTGCAGGCAGAACCCGCGGTAGACGCAGTGCGGCCGATGCCCGAATCGGCCGTTCGGGATGGCGACCGGGCCGACCTTCGCCTCGATGCCCGCAGCGTACGCGCCGCGCAGGAAGGTCTCGCCGTTGCCCGACACCGGGTGCGGCCGGTGCGGGTAGCGGTGCGGATCGCCCCACGGCCAGTCGTCGCCCGCGACCGGGAGCTCGTTCTCGATGTCGTCGTAGAACGGCGCGAGGTCGGGGTACTCCAGCGGCCAGTCCGCTCCGACGCCATCGGCGCTGAAGGTGTGGAAGTCGCTCGGGTGGAAGCGCGGCACGTACCCGGCGTAGTGCACCATCGACCCGCCGACACCGCGGCCGGAGTTGTTCGAGCCGAGGGGCACCGGGTCGTCGCCGCCGATCTGCCGCGGCTCGGTCCAGTAGAGATGGTGGGAGCCGGCCTCGTCGCTCACCCAGTCGCGCGCCGGGTCCCAGAACGGGCCGGCGTCGAAGACGACGGCGTCCCAGCCGGCGCGCGCCAGGCGCTGCAGCAGCACGGAGCCGCCGGCGCCGCAGCCGACGATGGCGATGTCCACCTCGTCGCTGTCGGCGTAGCGCCGCATCTGCTCGGTCAGGCACGGCTCGGCACGGGAGCCGTCGGGCGTCAGCAGCCAGGCGGAGTCGTTGCGGTCGCGGACGCTGCTCACGACGCTGCCGTCCCTGCCCCGGGGAGGTCGCCGGGCCGGGCGTCGGCGACCTCGAACGGCTCGCGGCGGTCGACGCCGAGGTTCTTGTAGCCGCGCGGGTAGGCGGGGCCGGCGAAGCCGATCTCGTCCCAGGCCGCGGGGTGGCTGTAGAAGGCGGTGCACGCGTAGCGCGTCCACAGACTCCAGATCCGGGCGCGGTGGAAGCCGCGCCAGTCGCCGTCGCCGTCCTTCACGTCGGCCAGCAGCGCGACCTGGTCGTCCTCGCCGCACGCGGCGAACGCGCGGCCGTGCCTCGCGTGGGCCTCCGCGTCGAGTGCGGCCAGACTCGTCTTCCAGACGACCCAGTCGTCCGCCATCGAGTCGTAGTGCCAGCCGTCGGTCTCCTTCTCGGCGAGCCGGGCGTCAACCATCGCGGTCACCGGCACGCGCCGGTCGCCGGGATGCTGGTCGAGCAGCCGGTCGAACAGCGCCGTCGCCGCGCCTTCCTCCACCGCGTCGAAGAACCGGATGTCCGGCGGGCGCCCGACGCGATCGAGCACGGTGGCGCGGGTGGTCTCGTCCCAGGCCTGCGCCTGGTCGAGCACGTGGAAGCCCGGGAAGCGCGCGGGAACCTGATCGCCCTGCTGCGCGGCCCTCACTTCTCCCGCCTCAGGATCGCGGCCAGCAGGCCCATCCCGCCGACGAGCGTCACCAGCAGCGGAGCGAGCAACGGCGGCCCCATCTCGAGGTTGTAGCGGAGGTTGTGCCAGCCGCCCGGCTTCTGGCCGACGCCGCGCGCGTGCAGGTAGACGCCCTGCAGGCCGTTCGCCACGATCGTCGCCGCGGCGACCGGCAGCAGCGTCTTGGCGGCGGTCTTGCTGAAGAATCCGGCCACACCGGCCACGGCCCCGATCGGCCCCAGGATCACGGGAGCCCACATCCAGCGGTTGCCGAAGCTCGCCTTGTCGTGCTCGAAGTAGATCTCGGCGGCGGTCACGACCGCGCCCGCGGCGGTCAGCCCGGAGAGCGAGCGCTCGAAGTGTCCGGTCTCCACGTTCCGGACGAGGCGGTCGATCCCGCGGACCGGCTCGGCCCTCCGCAGTCTCGTCGCCGCGCCACGCGTGCTCCGCCGCACGCCCCTGTTCGCTCGCACCCGGTTCGGTCGCACCCCATTTGTTTGCACGATCGCAACGGTTCCACCGTGCGGGCCCGAGGTGAAGGGGGTTGACCGGCTTCTCAGGGACTGTGCATGGAACATCCACGAGCGCTGTTGCCGCCCCGCCGCGGCCGGTGGTAGACCGTCTCGCAGTGCGGGGTGGGGTGCCCCGTCACCTGGGGGTGGGACATGACTGAGAACGTTCCGGCGCCGTCGGCGCCGTCTCCGGCTCCGGCGCCGCGCGCGCCCCGGCCGCGTCGCCGGCTCGGCTGGGTGTGGGCGGTGGCGGCCGTCGTCGTCGCCCTCGCGGCCGGCGTCTTCCTGGGCTGGGGCATCGGGCGCTCCTCCGCCACGACCACTGCCTCCACCCCGGCCGGTACCAGCGCCGCGCAGGAGGTCAGCGCGTGCGACGCCATCACCGTGTCGAACGAGGTGCTCCCGGCCGTCGTCACGGTCTCCGCGGTCGGCTCGGCGGGCGGAGGCACGGGGACGGGCGAGATCATCAGCACGGACGGCTACATCGTCACCAACAACCACGTCATCTCCGCCGCCGTGAACGGCGGGAAGATCTCCGTGCTGACCTCCGGCGGCGTGGACTCCCCGGCGCAGCTCGTCGGCAGGGACCCGCGATCGGACCTCGCCGTGCTCAAGGTCACCGCGTCGTCGTCGCTGCCGACCGTGCCGTGGGGCGACTCGGCGAAGGTGGTCGTCGGCCAGCCCGTGGTCGCCCTCGGCGCCCCGCTCGGCCTCTCCGGCACGGTGACCTCCGGGATCGTCAGCGCGCTCGGCCGCACCGTGCCGGTTCCCGGCGACGACGGGCAGACCGCGATCCTGGCGAACTCCATCCAGACCGACGCCTCGATCAACCCCGGCAACTCCGGGGGCGCGCTGGTGACCTGCGCCGGCGACCTGATCGGCATCAACTCGGCCATCGCGACGGTTCCGAACTCGGCCGGCCAGTCCGGCGGCGGAAGCGTCGGGATCGGCTTCGCCATCCCGTCCGACTTCGCGCACACGATCGTCGACCAGATCATCGCGACCGGCCACGTGACCTACCCGTACTTCGGGATCTCGGTCGCCCCGATCCCGCCGGCAGCGGCCGAGAAGCTGAAGGTCAGCGACGGCCTCTACGTGATCTCGGTGGTCGCCGGTGGCCCGTCGGCCGCTGCGGGCCTCCAGGAGGGCGACGTCATCACTCAGATCGACGGCAAGCCGGCGGCCAACGCCGACGTCCTCATCCAGACGGTGATGACGACGAAGGCGGGCCAGAAGGTCGACGTCACGTACGTGCGAGGCGGCGAGACGAAGACGACGGCGGTCACCCTGGAGACGCCGCCGAGCTGAGCAGGACCGGCGATCAGGGCCGGACGGCGAGGGTGCGCCGGCGGCTAGAGTCGGGGCGTGAGTTCGCCGAGAGAGTCGCACACCGAGGCACCCGCGCTCCCCGTCGCCATCGCCGGCGGCGGCCCGACCGGGATGATGCTCGCCGCCGAGCTGCGTCTGCGCGGCGTCGACGTCGTCGTCCTGGAGCGCGAGGAGCGGCCCAGTCCGCTCGTGCGGTCGCTCGGGCTGCACCCGCGCAGTGTCGAGATCCTCGACATGCGTGGGCTGTTGGAGCGCTTCCTGGCGCTGGGCCGGCGGTATCCCGACGCGGTCGGCCGGTTCGCCGGGATCGCGCCGCCGCACCCCGTGGAGCTGGACAGCGCGCACGCGTACCTCCTCGGCATCCCGCAGACCGTCACCGATCGGCTGCTGGAGGAGCACGCGATCGAGCTGGGCGCGGTGGTGCGGCGCGGGGCCGATGTCGTCGGGTTGGAGCAGGAGTCCGACGGCGTCACCGTCGAGCTCGCGGACGGCGAGCGGCTGCGGTCGCGGTGGCTGGTCGGCTGCGATGGCGGGCGCAGCCTGGTGCGGCGGGAGCTCGGCGTCGGGTTCCCCGGCGAGCCGGCGCGCACCGAGTGGCTGCTCGGCGAGGTGGAGGTGACCATGCCCGCCGAGGAGGTGGCCGCGATCTCCGACGAGGTCCGCAGAACGCATCGCGGGTTCGGGATCGGCCCGGCCGCGGACGGGCTGTTCCGCGCGGTCGTGCCCGCGGCCTCCGTCGCCGAGGACCGCACCGTGCCGCCGACGCTGGACGAGTTCCGGGCGCAGCTGCGCGCCTACGCTGGCACCGACTTCGGGGCGCGCTCGCCGCGGGCGCTGTCCCGCTTCACCGACGCCACCCGGCTCGCCGACCGGTGCCGCGCCGGCCGCGTGCTGCTGGCCGGGGACGCCGCGCACGTCCACCCGCCGCTCGGCGGTCAGGGTCTCAACCTCGGCATCCAGGACGCGTTCAACCTGGGCTGGAAGCTCGCGGCGGAGGCCGGCGGCGGCGCGCCCGACGGCCTCCTGGACAGCTACGAGACCGAGCGGCGCCCGGTCGCGGAGCAGGTGCTCAGCCTGACGCGTGCCCAGAGCGTGCTCATCGACCCGGAGCCCGGGCCGCAGGCCGTGCGGAGGCTGCTCACCGAGCTGATGGCGGTCGACGGGGTCGGCCGCCTCCTCGCCGAGCAGGTCAGCGGGCTGGGCATCCGCTACGACCTCGGCGAGGGGCCGGAGCTCCTCGGCCGGCGGCTCCGCGACCTCCCGCTCCCGGACGGCCGGCTCTACGAGCGGATGCGCGACGGGCGCGGACTCCTGCTCGACCGCACCGGGCGCCTGGAGGCCGCGGGCTGGGCCGGGCGGGTGGGCGTCGTCGCCGACGCGGGCCTCCCGATCGCGGAGTCCGCGGTCCTGCTGAGGCCGGACGGGTACGTCGCCTGGATCGGAGACGACCAGGCGGGGCTGACGGCGGCGCTGCGGAGCTGGTTCGGCGCGGACTGACCTCGCCGCATCGGCCCTAGCCACGCGCGCGCCGGTCGAATACGGTGCACCCGTGGATCTTCGTCTGAATGACACCCTCGCCGTCGTCACCGGCGCCAGCCGCGGCATCGGCCTGGCCGCCGCCCGCGCCCTCCTCGACGAGGGGGCGACGGTGATCGGCGTGGCGCGCACTCCGACCGACGAGTCGCGTGCGCTGGAGGCCGCGACCGGCTTCCGCTTCCACCCCGCCGACCTGTCCGCCCCGGACGGCGTCGCGCGGTTCCGCGAGGAGCTGGCCGGGAGCGCGGACCGAGTGGACGTCCTGGTCAACAACGTCGGGTCCGCGCCGCCGCGCCCCGGCGGGTTCGCCTCCATCACGGACGACGACTGGCTGCGCACGTACGAGCTCAACGCGCTCGCCGCGGTGCGGGTCACCCGTGCGCTGCTCGACCTGATCCCGGACGGCGGGGCGGTCGTGAACGTCGTGAGCGAGAACGCGATCCTCGCCGACCCGCTGGTGATGGACTACAGCGCGGCCAAGGCGGCTCTGCTCAGCTTCACGAAGTCGCTCTCGAAGGAGCTCGGCCCGCGCGGCGTCCGCGTCAACTCGGTCAGCCCCGGGCCGGTCGCGACAGCCCTCTGGCTCGGCGCGGGCGGCGTCGCCCAGACGGTGTCCGCGGCGGGAGGCGGCACGCCGGAGGAGGTGCGGCACGGCGCAGAGCAGGCGATGGTGACCGGCCGCTTCACGACGCCGGAGGAGGTCGGGGCGCTGGTCGCGATGCTCGCCAGCCCGGTGCTCGGGAACCTCACCGGGTCGGATGTGGTGATCGACGGCGGGATGCGCCCGACGATGTGACGGCGGGTGCACTCTGATCCGCCCCGAACTGGGGGACGCACCGCGATCGAATTCTGTGGGTCCGCTGTGCCAGGCTGTCCAGCGCGCGCCACGGTGGCGCGCGAAGGGGGAACCAGCGTGACCGACGCGACCGACGACCGAGTCCAGCCTGCGCCGGAGGGCGCACAGCCGCCTGCGCCGGACGCGGCGCCGTACGACGCGGCGCCCGCCTACACTCCGCTGGACCCCTTCGCCGCACCCCAGCCGTACAGCCAGGCCGAGCGCGTCGGCCGCGGCATCGCGCTCGCGCTCCTGATCATCCCGGCCGGCGTCATCGTCTGGACCGTCCTCTGGAACATCGGCTTCATCGCCTCGATCGTCACCTGGGGCGTCGCCGTCGGCGCGGTCTGGCTCTACCGGGCCGGGTCGAAGGCGCGGGTCACCCGCGCCGCCTTCTGGGGCATCATCGCGATCGTCGCCGTCACCATCGTGCTGTCGCTGCTCGCCGGGATCTTCGCCGACCTCGTCGCCGTGCTGAAGATCCCGCTCGGCGACGCCCTCACCGACGGCCGGGTCTGGAGCCTGTTCTGGGACAACCTGTTCACCAACGGCGACATGTGGCAGTCCTACCTGCCCTCCGTGCTGCTCGCCCTGCTGTTCGCCGTGCTGGGCTGCTTCACCACCCTCCGCCGCGCATCCCGGGAGTCGCGCGCCTGAGCGGGCCGCGAGTAGAGTCGCGGTCGTAGTCCCGACCGCGAGGGAGTCGCGCGATGACCAAGTTCATGATCTCGTTCCCCAGTGGCGCCATGCACGTCACCGAGGAGGAGCTGCCCGCCGTGGCGGACGCCGCGCACTCGGTGATCCGGGAGGCGCAGGACGCCGGCGTGTACGTCTTCGGCGGCGGCATCGACGAGGGCGTCGGCACGGTGATGGTGTCCGGCGACGGCACGATCACCGGGGGCACCTACCCGGAGACGCGCCTGATGGACGGCGGCTTCACGATCCTCGACCTCCCGACCCGGGACGCCGCGCTGGAGTGGGCGGCCAAGTTCGCGACCGCCTGCCGGTGCCAGCAGGAGGTCCGCGAGTTCCAGTACGACCCGCTCGCCTAGCGCGGCGAGGAGACGCCTTCAGCCGGCCAGCGCCGCCGAGTCGAAGTAGCTCTCGTCGAAGCAGGCGAGCGCCTCGCCCCAGGTCCCCCCGGCGTCCTCGATGGCCCGCGCCTCGTCCAGTGCCGCGACCGTGGCGAACGGGACGGTGAGACCGTGCTCGGCCAGGTCGAGCACGGACTCGACCGGCTGTCCGGGGTCGTCCGTCTCGACCGTCGCGAGATGCTCGTACACGTCGGGCGCCAGCTCCCGGAGTGCTTCGCCGATCAGGTCGCCGCGCTCTGTGCCCTCCGCGTCCCAGGTGAACCGCACGAGACCGTCGGCCGGGAACGCGTACCGATGCCGTTCCCCGGCAGCGGCGACCGCATGGTCGAGGGCGGCGCGCACAGCCGCGGGGGCGATGATGTCCGTCATAAGGCTCTCCTTCGTGGCGTCGTTGTCAGCGTGATCGGGCCTCGGTGCAACCGCCGACCGGCAGCGGTTCCGTGATTCTGGCACGAGCGGGTCACCCCCAGGAAGGGGGCAAACGGTAATGTCGGGAAATTCTGGGCGAACGGTCGCTGAAGGCGGGCCTCCTAGGCGTTGAGGTCTCCGATTCGCTCCATCCAGGTGTCCGGGCCGGTGAGCGCTTCGAATCCGAACTTGGCATAGAGACCGTGCGCGTCGTTCGTGGACAGAGCGATGCGCCGCAGGCCCAGGGGCTCGAAGTAGTCGACGATGCCCGCGATGAGGAGTGCGCCGACACCGCGTCCACGCACCTGTCCGTCGACGAAGACATCGCACAGCCACGCGAAGGTCACTCGGTCGGTGATCGCCCGGGCATAGGCGACCTGGCCGCCGGACTCGACGTCGTACACGCCGAAGTTCTGCGATCCGTCGATCGCAGCGTCCTGCTTTGCGCGGGATCGACCGGGGGCCCAATAGGACTCCTCACTGATCCAGCGGTGCACGCGCGATCGATCCAGTTCGGCGGAATCGGTTGAGAATCGGTAGTCGGATGCCATCCGTCCATACAATCCCACTTCCGCAGGCTCGGCCGAGAACCCTGTCGTCCACACGGCGCATGGACGATGCGATCGGCGGCCCAGCGGCCGGCGACCGTCGCCGTCGGCCCGCTCAGCTCGGCGGGGCGCCGCGGTCCGCGGGGGAGAGATTGTAGACAGTCCCGTACTTCAGCGTCGGGGTGGTGATCGCGCTGTTGTAGGGGTTGAGGTAGTCGAGATCGTCGGCCGTGATGCCGAAGCGGCTTTCGATCGCTTCGAGAGTGTCGTCGCGGGCCACGGTGTACGTCGATGGTCGCCCGTCCGCCATCGTCGTCATCCCGGTGGCGTGCTCCCGGGTCCCGTGGTCCGAGACGGCCAGCCCGGTGTGGGTCGGCGCGAGCTTCCAGCTGAGTTGTGCGGCGGCGAGCGCGGGATACACGCAGCCGTCGGGGTTGGATTTTCCCGCGTCCGCGTCCGCGCGGACGATGACGGTCCGAAGGTAGGTGGGGTCGACCTCGAACGGTCCGCCGGGAATCGAGGTGGGCAACGTCCACAGGTCTGAGGTGCCGGTCGATGGGTTCATGACGAAGGATCAGCTGTCTGCTGCGCACTTCGCGTTCAGCGGGTGCGGGCTCAGTTGGAGGTCGATCTGGCCCGTCGCCGGTGTGTGGAAGGTCTGCAGTGCAGCGGTGACGGTGTTGCCCGTGGCGGTGAGTACGACGTCGCCGGTCGTCTGACCGTCGAAGGAGGTGAGCGTCCCCGTCGCGATGACGCCGCTCAACACCGGCTCCGGCGACACCGAAGCGGTCGGCGAGGCGGTCGGCGAGGCCGGCCGGTGCGGCGAAGTCGCCCCGGGCGTCCCGGCCGCCGTGCAGCCGGCGATCGCAGACACCACAAGGGCGAGAGTGGCGCCAGCCACTGCGACACGACGGCCGAGCATGGGCCCATGCTAGCGGGATGGACGCCGTGTCGATCCGCGCCCGCGCATTGGACACGATGTCGATTCGGACGACGTCCCTGCACGCCTACCATCCTTGACATGACCGCCATCGTCGAGGAAGACCGGACCCGGGTTCACCCCGCTGAGGGAGCGCACACCGGCGCACCTCTCGGGCTCGGCGGAGCCTTCCCGCTCCGCAGCGACGCCGACGTGGTCATCCTCGGCTACGACTGAGCGCGCCGCTTCCCCAACCGGCTCAGCCGGCGTCGCCATCCATCGTCGCCGACACGCCGTTCAGCAGGTCGCCCGGTCGGCACTCCAGCACGTCGGCCAGATGCACGAGATTCAGCACGGAGGGCATGATCGTGCCGCGCTCGATCCGCCACAGCGTGTGCTCCTGCAGCTCGGCGCGCCGGGCCAGTTCGTCCAGCTGGTAGAGCAGCCGTTCCCGTCTGCCACGGATGTTCTCGCCGATCCGGCCGGCGATCGCGTTGGTCTCGGATTGCACGCGATGAATGCTAACAAGCCTCCGGAGAGTAGCCTGGCAGTGCCGCGCGCTCGATCGAGCGCGCGGAGAAGACAACGAAGGAAGAAACGATGGCTACAGGCACCGTCAAATGGTTCAACGCAGAGAAGGGGTACGGGTTCATCGCCCCGGATGACGGCAGTGCCGACGTCTTCGCCCACTTCAGCGAGATCTCCTCGCAGGGCTACCGCACGCTCGAGGAGAACCAGAAGGTCGAGTACGACCTGACCCAGGGGCCGAAGGGGATGCAGGCCTCCAACATCCGCGCGCTCTGACACCCGGATCTCCGGTCTCCCGCCCGGAGCGGGAAGCCAGGCGATGGCCCGGCCTGCCACAGGCCGGGCCATCGCCCACCGGGAATGCAGTACAGCCGTCCGCCCCCATGCGGTCCGGCCTGCCATCCGGTTGCTTAGTGCACACACTATGCGAGCCGCCCGGGTTGTCAACCGGGTAGTTGCGCCGATTTCAGCGGACCTCGGCCTCCAGCGCCAGGATCGCAGCCGCTACGGCCGCGGGGTTCTCCCACGCCGTGAAGTGGCCGCCCCGCGCCAGCCTCGCGAACGAGCGGATGTCGGCATAGCTCTTCTCGGCCAGCGACCGCGGGTACGCCGATTCGTGGGTCTGGATGAGGATGCTCGCCGGCGCCTCCACCACCGGGTGCAGGTCGTCGCCGTCCGGCGACTCGCTGTAGGGCCGGAAGCTCGTCCCGATCGAGCGGGTCACCCAGTAGACCATGACGTTCGTGAGGATGTCGTCCGGGTCGAACGCGGACAGGCCGTCGCCGTCGCTCCACGCCGCGACCTTCTCGCCGATCCACGCCAGCAGGCCGCTGGGGGAGTCGATCAGCGCGGCCGCGAGCGTGTCGGGCCTGGTGCCCATCTGGTGGGCGTACCCGGATTCGGCGGACGGGGCGACCGACGCCAGGAAGGCCCGCTCGGCGTCGTCGAGCTCCACGCCCGGGCGGCTGCGCCCAGAGAACGACGCGTGGCTGGCGACGATGCCCGCGACGGCGGGGTGCGCTCCGGCGAGCCAGTCGCTGACGCCCGCGCCGACGTCCTCCCCGTAGGTCAGGTAGCGGTCGTAGCCGAGGTGGGTCGTCATCAGCGCGTCCCAGCGGTCGGCTACCGCCGCGGAGGAGAAGCCGGACGGCAGGACGCCGGAGAAGCCGTAGCCCGGCAGCGAGGGCACCACGACATCCAGCTCCCCGTCGAGCGCGTCCGCCAGCGACAGCATGGAGGCGAACGAGTACGGCCAGCCGTGCGTCACCACGACCGGGAGGCGGCCGGGCCGGCGCCCGCGGGCGACGACGACGTGCACTTCGCAGCCGTCGATCGGCACGACGAACTGCTCGAAGCGGTTGAGCCGTCGCTCGGCGGCACGCCAGTCGTAGCCGCGCCGCCACCGCTCGATCAGCCCGCCCAGCACCTCCGGCGGGACGCCGTTGGACCAGTCCGGCCCCGGCGACTTCCCGGGCAGGATGGTCGCCCGCAAGCGGCCGTCCAGGTCGGCGAGGACGGTGTCGGGCACGGCGATGCGAAACGGCTCCATGACTCGACGCTACGGTGGGCCACCGACGCCCGGCCAGACCTCCCGGCCAGACGCCCCGGCCAGATCTCGAACGGCGCCCGCGGCGTAGGCTGACCGCATGGCCGACGACAGCCCGCGCCCCGAGCCCGACGCCCGGGTGGAGGCCGCGCGCTACCGCCTGCGCCGCGAGGCCGAGGAGCGCGGCGAGGAGGTCGAGGAGGTCGACGCCGGCCAGCCGACGATGGACCAGCGCGCGCACGTCATCGAGAACGCGATCCAGCAGGCGATCCGGCGCGGCGACTTCGACGACCTCCCCGGAGCGGGCAAACCGCTGCCCGGGCTCACCGGCACGCACGACCCGGACTGGTGGATCCGCCGCAAGATCGAGCGCGAGCAGCTCACCGGGCTCGGCCCTCCCGCGCTCACGCTGCGGACCGAGCACGCCGAGTTCGACGCGACGCTCGACCGGCTGGCGTCCGAGCGGGCCGTGCGCGAGCATGTGGACGACTTCAACCGCCGGGTGGTGAACGCCAGGCGGCAACTGCAGGGCGGCCCTCCCGTCGTCACGCCGACCCGTGATGCTGACGAGGAGGTCGCGCGCTGGAGCGAGCGCCGCGACACCCGACTCCGGGAGGCCGAGGCGAACCGGCGCGCAGAGGCGGAGGCCCTGGCCGCCCTCAGCCGTCGTGAGCGGCGGCGGCTGCGCAGAGGACGCTGACCGCCGCGCCGCTCACTCCGACAGGTGCTGCTTGGTGTTCGTGTACACGATCGAGTCGGCGGTCGCTCCGACCAGGCCGAGCGTCACGCGCAGGAGCTGGCCGGGCAGGGTGCTGTTCGGCGGCGGCGTCGCCGCGCCGAGGGTGAGCGGGGTCCCATCGGGAAGGGTCGCGGTCGCGGAGTCGAGGTACACCTGCACGTTCCCGCTCAGCGTCATCGTGTCCGCCGTGGTCAGCAGGACCGGCCCGGTCTGCTTGCGGACATTGAGGCTGAAGCCCTGGATGGTGATGGAGTCCGCCGAGATCTTCAGCACGGGGACGCGGCTGCCGTCCGCCAGCGGGACGGTCACGAGATTCACACCCTTGAGCCCGGTGAAGGACAGCGAATTGCTGCCGAGCTGCGCCGGCGGCTGCGTGAACACGGGCGCGGAGCCGTCGGGCGACGCCGGCGTCGGAGCGGGAGTCGGCGTCGGGCTGCCGGTCGCGGGAGCGCCCGGCGTGCCCGGCGTGGTCGGCAGACCCGGCAGCGGCAGCCCGGGGGAGGGCGAGCCGGACGACGGCGACGGGCTCGGAGTGGAGGACGACGAGTCGCACGAGGTGAAGATCGGGATGCAGAGCGAGGCCGGGGCCGTCGCGCGAGCCGAATCGGCGGGCACCGGGGCGGCGCCCAGCCCGGTGAGCGCGCCGGCCAGGGCCAGGCCGGCAGCGAGCACGCCGCCGGAGATCCGGGTGCGGCGCGTCACGCGGTCTCCTCGGCCGGGCCGTCGTCCGCCGAAACGCCCTCGCGGCGGCGGCCACGGCGACGGCGCTCGCCGCGCTGTTCCGGCGGCATCCACGCCACCGTCAGGATGCCGCCGACGGTGCTCAGCAGCATGCCGATGAAGAAGCCGCCGAGGTTGACGCCGACGAGCGAGTACACCGCGATCGCGAGCGCGATCACGCCGTAGAAGACGCGGTGCGCCGGCATGGCCACGGCCAGGACGCCGAGCAGCAGGAGCAGGACCGGGATGATCGTCGCCTGCAGGCCCTCGATGCCGAGCTGGACGTGGATGCGGCCGATGTCGAGCTGTCCGGAGAAGAACATCTCGATCCCGCCGAGCGCGGTCAGGAGGCCGCCGACGAACGGGCGGCTGCGGCGCCAGGCGCGGAAGCGCTGCCAGGCGGAGCGGTCGTCGGACGCGGCGGGCTCCGCAGCGTCGTCAGCCGGCTCCACAGCGTCGTCGGCCAGCTCCGCCGTGTCATCGCCCGGCGTCAGCAGCGCCGAAACGTCCGCGTCGGCGTACTCGTCCTCCGGCGTCCCCGCCTCCGGCTCGACCATCGCGTGCCTCGTTCCCGGGCGGCTCAGAAGCATCCCTTCGACCCGTCCGTGAGCTGCACGTGCATGCCGGTGAGCGTGAAGACCGAGGCCTGCGTGCTCCACGCGGTCTGCTGCAGGTGCGAGATGGTCACCGTGTCGGAGTCCTGCGCGAAGTCGCCGGCGCTGCCCTTGGCGGTGGTGTTCACGGTCGAGGCGTCGACGCCGATGCGGATGTTGTGGAACTCCGCGTCGCCGGCGAGGTCCGTCATCCCGATCTGGAGGTCGGTGGCGCTGGCGGGGTTGCCGCCGCCGCCCGCGGTGATCAGCACGCCCACCTTGCCGAGCGGGGTGTCGGAGACGACCGACTGGCAGAGGTCGGCGAGTGTGGCCGACTTGATGTTGGCGATCGCGACCTGGTGCTGCTTGCCCGTGGTGTCGGGCGCGACGCCGGCGTACTGCGAGAAGCCGGTGCCGTCGAGCTTCGAGGCGCTGATCTGGAACTGGCTGCCGGAGACGGCGAACGAGACGGGGACGGCCCCCTGCGCGACCCCGGTCATCAGCAGCGTGGACACCACGGCGACGGGCACGGCGGCGAGCACGATGCGTCCGGCGTGGGAGCCGGCGAGCTTGCGGAACTTCATCGATCCTCCTGTTCGGGGGCTTGACAGCGACTGTGCGGTCGTTCCCACGACGAGAGTAGACGCTATTGACCGATTGTCAATAGTCGGCCGAATGGAGGACGGCCGAATTGAGGGGGAAGGGCCGTTCCGGTCTTGTGGCGCGGTGCCCGGGCCGCTTCGCAGCGCCTAGGCTCGATCCATGGACTCCGATCGGCGCACCCGGCTGACCCCGGACGAGCGCCGCGCGCAACTCGTCGCGCTCGGCGTCGCGCACCTCGCCGACCAGCCGCTCGACACCCTCACGATCGAGGAGCTGTCTGCGCGCGCGGGCGTGTCCCGCGCCCTCCTGTTCCACTACTTCGGGTCCAAGCAAGGCCTCCACCGGGAGGTCGTCCGCACCGCGCGGGACAGCATGCTGCACGCCACGGAGCCCGTCCCCGAGCTGCCGCCGCGCGAGCGGCTGCGCGACACGCTGACCCGCATCGTCGCCTTCGTGCGCGACCACAGCGGAACGTTCTACTCGCTGGTCCGCGGCATCGCCAGCGGCGACGAGGAGGTGCGCGTCGTGATCGAGGAGGCCAGGGCCGAGCAGGCCGAGCGCGTGCTCGCGGTGTTCCTCGAGCTCGGCGCGGCCGACACCCCGCTGCTGCGGATCGGCCTGCGCTCCTGGATCGCGTTCGCGGAGGACGTGCTGGTCGCGAGCGCGATCGGCACCGACCTCCCGTCGGAGAGCATCGTCGCCTTCCTGGAGCGCAGCGCGAACGGGGTGGTGGAGGCGGTCCCGGCCGCGTAGCGCCCGTCCCGGCTAGATCCCTTCCTCGTCCAGGTCGTCCTGCGTCAGGATCCCGTCGTCCGGGTTCCCCTCCGGATCGTGCTCGTCGTAGTCCGGCTCGGCCTCGCGCGCCTGACCGCCGGTCGGTCCGTCGTTGCCGTCGCCCGGTCCGTTCCACACCGTCTCGCCCGCGACGCCGTCGTTGGTCACCAGCTCGTCGGCGAAGTCGGCCTCCGCGATCGGGTCGTCCAGCGCGTAGTCGACCTCGCCGTCGCCGGGGTCGACCCAGCCGGCGGTGTCCCCGGCGTCGGAGTCGCCGATCTCCGGCTCGTCCGCGCCGTCCAGCGGAATGCGGTCGTCCATCCTCGTCCCCTCTCTCCTGCGGTCGGCTGTTCGGGCCGAACGTACACCCGCGCGCCGGCGCCGCAGGAGAGGGGAGCGACGACTAGGGCTTCGGGAAGCTGTAGGTGCCGCTCGAGCCGGCGTCCTTGACCGCCGCCGCGACGAAGGCCGCGAACTGCGACGCGTCGGTGAAGCCGCCCTGGTAGCGCTCGCCGTTCACGAACACGGTCGGCGTGCCGAAGCTGCCGGTCGACGGGTTCTTGAGCTGGGAGTTGCCCACCGCCTCGTTCGTGCGGTCGGTCACGAACTTCGAGAAGGTCTGCTGGTTCACGCACTTCGTGACGTCAGCGGAGTCCACCCCCACCGTCTTGAACAGCGACAGCATCTTGGCGTTCGTCAGGCCGGAGCCGGTCTGCTCGTCCGGCTGGTTGGCGAACAGCGCGCTGTTGGCGTCGAAGAACTTGTCGGGCTCGTAGTTCGCCACGCACGACATCGCCGCCGCGGCGCGGGTCGAGTACTGGTTGTTGGTGCTGGAGTCGAGGATGGCGATCGGGTGGATCTCGAGCGTCGCCGTGCCGTCCGCCATCATCTGCTTCATCTGCGAGGAGTTCGTGGTCTCGAACTGGTCGCAGTACGGGCACTGGTAGTCCAGCCAGATCTGGATGTGCGCGGTCTTGCCGTCGAGCGTCTGCGTGGTCGGGGTCGGCTTCGCGCCCTGCGCGATGGCCGGGGTGGTGACCGCCTTGTCGGACTTGGTCAGCAGGAGGCCGCCGCTGAGCATGTTCTTCGGGTTGGCGACGCTGCTGGATGCGCTGACACTGGTGAAGATGATGACGCCGACGATGGTGAGCACCGCGATGATGCCGACGATCACCGAGCTCTGCACGATGATCTTGCGCCGTTTGGCCTTCTTCGCGGCCTCCTCACGCATCCGGCGAGCGGTCTCGCGCGCCTCGGCACGGCGATCGTTCTTCGTCGGGGTCGTCGCGCCTCTGCCCGTAGCAGCCATTCAGGTCATTCCATTCGAGAAAGTGGACAAGTCTCCAGGAGCAAGAGTATGGGCAAAAGCTTTGGATGTGCCGAACACCCGGCTAGCGTGGGCCCGGTGATGACTTGCGAGAGCGCACGATGACGGCCGACGACGCGGCGCGCAGCTCCGGCTCCGCGACCGCGGGGGCCGAATACGCCGCGCGGCTCCGCCGGCTCGACCAGTCCCGGTGGCGGCGCGTGCTCAACGTCCAGGCGCCGTACCGCTGGAACATCCGGCGGCTGCAGCTCGGCCGGGTGCTCGACGTCGGCTGCGGTCTCGGACGCAACCTGGCCCACCTCGGCAACGACAGCGTGGGGGTCGACCACAACGCCGAGTCCATCGCGATCGCGCGGGAGAGGGGGCTGACGGCGTTCACGAGCGCCGAATTCCTGTCGAGCGGTTTCGCGGTGCACGGCGCCTTCGACTCGCTGCTGTTCGCGCACGTCATCGAGCATGTGTCGCGGGAGTACGCGGTGGGACTCGTGCGCGAGTACCTCCCGTACCTGAAGCCCGGCGGGACGGTCTGCTTCATCACGCCGCAGGAGCGCGGCTACGCCAGCGACACCACGCACGTGACCTTCACCGACTTCACCGACCTCGACCGGCTCTCCCGGGCGACCGGGCTGGTGCCGGTGCGGCACTACAGCTTCCCGCTGCCGCGCGCCGCGGGAAAGGCGTTCCTGTACAACGAGTTCGTCTTCCTGGCGCGCGCCGCCGCCTGAGCCGGCGGGTCAGACCCGCGCAGGCGCGGCCGGCGCGTCGACCGGGAGCAGCCGGCGCAGCTGCGTGACGTGCGCGGGCGTGAGGTCGGCGAGAGTCGGCACCTCCAGCAGCTTCATGGTGCGGACGACCTGGTCGCCGAGGATCTGGATGGTGCGGTCGACGCCGGCGCGGCCTCCCGCCATCAGCCCGTAGAGGTAGGCGCGGCCGATCAGGGTGAACTTCGCGCCGAGCGCGTAGGCGGCGACGATGTCCGCGCCGTTCATGATGCCGGTGTCGATGGCGACCTCGGTGCGGTCGCCGACCGCCTCGACGACCTTCGGCAGCAGGTGGAAGGGGATCGGCGCGCGGTCGAGCTGGCGGCCGCCGTGGTTGGAGAGCACGATCCCGTCGACGCCGAGGTCGACGAGCTTGACCGAGTCCTCCACGTTCTGGACGCCCTTGACGACGATCTTCCCCGGCCACATGCTGCGGATGATGTCGAGGTCGGCGAAGCTGATCGACGGGTCCATCGCCGCGTCGAGCAGCTCGCCGACCGTGCCGCCTGTCGAGGACAGCGACGCGAACTCCAACTTCGGCGTGGTGAGGAAGTCGTACCACCACCACGGCCGCGGGATCGCGTTGACGATGGTGCCGAGGGTGAGCTGCGGCGGGATGGAGAAGCCGTTGCGCTTGTCGCGCAGCCGCGCGCCGGCGACCGGGGTGTCGACGGTGAAGAACAGCGTGTCGAAGCCGTTCGCGGCGGCGCGGCGGACGAGCTCGTAGGAGATCTCGCGGTCGCGCATCACGTAGAGCTGGAACCAGTTGCGGCCGGTGGGGTTGGCGGCCTTCACGCCCTCGATGGACGTCGTGCCGAGCGTGGACAGCGTGAACGGGATGCCCGCGGCTCCCGCGGCCCCCGCGCCGGCGACCTCGCCCTCGGTCTGCATGAGGCGGGTGAAGCCGGTGGGCGCGATCCCGAACGGCATCGCCGACCGGCCGCCCCAGATCTCGCAGGACGTGTCGACCGTGGACACGTCGCGCAGGATCGACGGGTGGAACTCGATGTCCTGGAACGCCTGCCGCGCGCGGGCCAGCGACAGCTCGCCCTCCGCCGCGCCCTCGGTGTAGTCGAAGGCGGCCTTCGGGGTGCGGCGCTTCGCGATCGTCCGCAGGTCCTCGATGGTGAGGGCGGCGCTCAGCCGGCGCTTCTTCGCGTCGAGCTCCGGCTTCTTGAACGACAGGAGCTCGAACAGCTCGGCGGGCTTGGGGAGTTGGCGGGTGACCATGTTCGTGTGCCTAACGTGCGTCGGTGATTGGGTCGGAAGGGGACAGGGTGCGGGCGTCGCGGTAGTAGCCGCTGATGTGGTCGTGGATGCGGGTGTGCGCCGCCGCAGGGTCGCCGGCGTCGATGGCGTCGATCACGCCGCGGTGCTCGGCGCGGAGCCGGGCAGCCATGGCGTCCCAGTCCGGGATGCGCTCGGCGCCGGCGAGGACGTAGCCCTCGATGGAGTTGCGCAGACCCGCCATCATCGTCGCGACGACGGCGTTGCCCGCCGCCTCCGCGAGCGCGAGGTGGAACCGGGCGTCGAGCGCCAGGAACTCCGGCGCGGTGAGGGCGGGTTCGTCCATCGCGTCGAGAAGCTGACGCGCGTCGGCGAGGTCGACAGGGGAGTGCCCGGCCAGCTCGCCTGCGACGGACGACTCCAGCAGGAGTCGCGTACTGACCACGTCCGCGACCGGGAAACCGCTCGCCGCGACCTGGAGCCGCATGAGCGCCTCCATCCCGCCCTGCGGCCGCGCGATGATGATGGCGCCGGAGCTCGGCCCGGAGCCGGTCTGCGTGCGGATCAGTCCCATGGCCTCCAGCACCCGGACGGCCTCGCGGACGCTGGAGCGCGCGACGCCGAACTCGGCGGCCAGCGCGCGCTCGGGAGGGAGGTGGTCGCCGGGCCGCAGCCGGCCGTCGACGAGGCGCTCCTCGATGCGGGCGAGCACGCTCTCCCACGCCTTCGGCTCGGTCGTCATGGCGTCCTCTCGTGTGGTCGGACCATATGGTCAGACCACACGATAGCACGCCGTTCCAGCGCGACGGCGAGAGGCCGGCTCAGTCGGCGGGCGCGGGAGCGCGCCCGAACTCCACGTCCTCCACGCGAGAGCGCGGCATCGCGATGCCCGCCACGATGGTCAGCGCCGCGACCACGGCCACCGCCGTGAACACCGCGGTCGACGCGACCTGCACGGCCGCGGGCGAATGCGCCCCGCCGGTGCTGGACAGGATGATCGCGTTCGCGATCGCGCCGAAGACCGCTACGCCCACCGCGCTGCCGATCGACCGCGCGAACATGTTCGTCCCTGTCACGACGCCGCGCTCGCTCCACGCGACGCTCGACTGCGCCGCGATCAGCGTGGGTGTCGCGACCAGGCCCATCCCGAGCCCGACCACGAAGCAGCTCACCGCCACGAACAGCACGCTCGGGTGCACGCTCGTCGCCGCGAGGATGATCGTGCCGACGATCGCGATGCCGGTGCCGAGCAGCGCGGTGCTGCGGAAGCCGATCCGCAGGTAGAAGCGCCCGGAGATGCTGGCCGCGATGGGCCAGCCGAGCGTCAGCGCCGCGACCGCTAGGCCGGCCACCAGCGGGGGTGCGCCGACCGTGGCCTCCAGGTAGGTCGGCACGTAGGAGGTGAGGCCGATCAGGATGGCGCCGATGCCGAGCGAGATGAGCGTGGTCGTGACCAGCAGCCGCCGGGACAGCACCCAGAGCGGCATGACCGGCTCCGCCGCGCGGCGCTCCACCAGGGCGAAGGCGACCAGCAGGAGGGCGCCGAGCGCGAACGCGCCGATGCTCCACACCGAGTCCCACGCCCAGGCCTGGCCGCCCTCCAGGACGGCGAGGATGAGCAGCGACATCCCCGCGGTGAGCAGCGCGGATCCGGCGTAGTCGATGCGGTGCTTCTTGCGCTCGATGCTCTCGTGGAAGCTGCGGATCAGCATCCACGCCGCCAGGATGCAGAGCGGCACGTTGACGAAGAAGATCCACCGCCACGACAGGAACTGCGAGAACAGGCCGCCGAGCGTCGGTCCGACGACCGAGGAGATCGCCCACACGCTCGCGAGGTAGCCCTGGGTCTTGGCGCGCTCGGCCACCGTGTAGATGTCGCCCGCGATCGTCATCGACATCGGCTGGATGGCGCCGGCGCCGAGGCCCTGCAGCGCGCGGAACGCGATCAGCGCGGGCATGCTCCACGCGAACCCGCAGAGCACCGAGCCGAGGAAGAAGAGGCCGATTCCCGCCAGGACGATCGGCTTGCGCCCGACCGTGTCGGACAGCTTGGCGTAGACCGGCACCGAGACCGCCTGCGCCAGCAGGTAGATGGAGAACAGCCACGGGAACGAGGCGAAGCCGCCCAGGTCGCGCACGATCGAGGGGACGGCGGTGGCGAGGATGGTCGCGTCGATCGCGACCAGTCCGGTGGTCAGCATCAGTGCGATCAGGATCGGTCCGCGCTCGGACCGGAAGCCGACGCTCGCCCGGGAGATTTCGTTCATCCCTGTGAACAACAGCCGGTCATCCCGATCATTCCCGCGCCACGCGACTTGACGTGAAAGAAACGAACGCGCACAATCTGAAACATGTCTTTCACATCGGACGATCGACCTGCAGGAGGCCGCCACGAGGACCGCAGGACGGTCACCGACCCGCGCGCGCTCCGGGCGCTCGCCCATCCGCTCCGGCTCGCGCTGCTCGACCACCTGATGTCATTCGGCGCGAGCACCGCCAGCGACTGCGCGGAGGCGGTCGGCTCGACGCCCTCCAACTGCAGCTACCACCTGCGCGCCCTGGCGAAGTTCGGGCTGGTGGAGCGGGTGGAGGCCGAGGACGGCCGCGAGCGCCCCTGGCAGTCCACGGCCACCGGGCTCACCCTCGGCCGCACCGAGGACCCGGCGATGCAGTTCGGGGTCGACACGGTCGAGCGGTTCTTCGCCGACCATCAGATCGACGAGGACGCCGCCCGGCTGCACCGCTCGATCGCACAGCGCGACAGCGTGCCGGAGGAGTGGCGGGAGGCCAGCATCCTCTCCGGCTACGCGCTGCGGATCGCGCCGGACGAGCTCCGCGAGCTGGGGGAGCGGCTGGACGCGCTCATCCGCCCCTACATCGCGCTCACCCGCTCCGACGCCCCGGACGACAGCGCTGTTGTCGTGCTGGGCCTGAACGCCTTCCGGCACCCGGATGAGAAAAACGCCGCTGAGAAGAACGCTGAGAAGAACCCATCATGACCCGCTCACCTCTCTTCCGCCGCGACTACGGCCTGATCTGGTCGGCCGGCCTCGTCTCCGACACCGGGGACTGGCTGCTGATGATCGCCCTCCCGCTGTTCGCGTTCTCGGCGACCGGCTCCGCGCTCGGCGCCTCGACCGTGTTCCTCGCCGAGCTCATCCCGATGCTGCTCGCCGGCACCTTCCTCGGCGTGCTGGTCGACCGCTGGGATCCGCGGCGCACGATGATCGTCACCGCGCTGATCCAGGGCGTCGCCCTGCTGCCGCTGCTGGCCGCCGGCCCCGACCGGATGGGCATCGTCTACGCGGTCGCCGCGGTGCAGGCCTGCCTCGGCGCCGTGATGAACCCGGCTCGCCAGTCGACGGTGCCGCGGCTGCTGAAGCCGGACGAGCTCGGCCGCGGCAACGCGCTGCTCGCGATCAGCGACAACCTCGCCCGACTGGTCGGCTCGCCGCTCGGCGGTCTCGCGTTCGCGGTGTCCGGCCTCCCGGGCGTCGTGATCGTGGACGCCGTGTCGTTCGGCGTGACCGCCGTCCTGGTCCTCTTCACCCGTCCGCTGCCGCCGCGCGTGCACGAGCCGGGGGAGGAGTCCGCGCCCGCAGTCGAGCGCCGGCTGCTGCGGGAGTGGGTGGAGGGCATGGCAACGATCGTGCGCAGCAGGGAGCTGGCGACCGTCACGGTCATCGCCATCATCGGCAGCGTCGCGCAGGGCGTCTTCCTCGTCCTCTTCATCGTCTACGTCACCGAGAACCTGCACGCCGGGGACACGGAGGTCGGCATCCTGCGCGGCGTCCAGGCCATCGGCGGCGTGCTCGGCGGCCTCCTCACCGGGCTGATCGTGCACCGGGTCGCGCCGCGCTGGCTGATCGGCGTCGGCTACCTCGTGTTCGGCGCGCTCTCGCTGCTGACCTGGAACCTGGCCCCGGTCACGACGGCCGTCTGGGTCTACGCCGGCCTGTTCATCGCGATGGGCCTGCCCGGGGTCGCGACCGAGACGGGCGAGATCACGCTCGTGCAGACGGTCACGCCGCGCGCGGCGCTCGGGAGGGTGATCGCCGCGGTGCGGACGATCTCCGGCGCGGCCCAGGGCGTCGGCCTCCTGGTCGCCGGTCTCATCGCGGCGTCGGTCGGGACGGTCCATGTGCTGGACGCGCAGGCCTCCCTCTATCTGCTGTGCGGGGTGCTCGCCCTGGTGTTCCTCGGCGGCGGGCGCACGACGCGGGAGACCGTGCCAGAACCGGCCGCCTCCGCCGCGACGCCCTCCTGAGTCGCGACTTGACGCGAAACCCGGCCGATTGCCAGAGGTTTCGCGGATCGGCACGTAGGGTGTCGGTGTGTGGCGACTGGATAGGAAGAGCGAGGACGACGACGACATGACGTCCGACGTGCCCGAAGGGGACGCCCTGCGCCCGGCCGCCAACACCACCTCCCCGCACACCCTCAGCCTCGGCGAGGCCGGTCTCGTGGCCGGCAACATCGCCGACCACGTCTGGGCGAAGTGGCGCGAGGAGATCGCGGCGATCGGCGGCGACTCGCCGCTGCTGCACTTCGAGGACAGCCCGCGCACTCGCATCGAGCTGAGCACGACGCATCCCGGCGGCCTCCCGCAGTTCATCACCGGACAGAGCACGCTGCTCTCCAGCCTGATCCGCGACGAGCTCGCCCTGCGCACGGCGCGGGCCGCGGCCAACGCGATCACCGCGAAGGGGATCGAGCTGCGCTCGGTGCGCGGCATCGAATCCGTGCACCTCGCGATCGGTCTCGCCCAATGGCGGCACGGCACCGACGAGTTCATGGCGCCGATCCTGCTGCGCCCGATGGCGATCCGCCGCTACGGCCGGGACTTCGAACTGAAGCTCAAGGGCCAGCCGTTCCTCAACCCGGAGCTGTCCAAGGCACTGGCCGAGCAGTTCCAGATCACGCTCGACGCGAGCGCGTTCGTGGCGCTCGCCCTCGACAACGGCGCGTTCAAGCCGCAGCCGGTGATCGACCGGCTGCGCGGGCTCACCTCGCACCTGCCCTGGTTCAACGTCCAGCCGCGCCTGGTGGTGTCGTCGTTCGTCGACGTCGCGCCGGCGCTGCGCGCCGAGGCCGACGACCTGGACACCACGCTCCTGGACGCCCTGGCCGGCAACCCGACCGCGCGCACCACCATCGAGAGCGCCTTCAGCCCGGCGCAGCCCGTCCGCCAGGACGAGCGGCCGCCGGCGACCGACTCCCTCCTGCTCGACGCCGACGAGGCGCAGGAGAACGTGGTCGCGCAGATCGCCGCGGGCAACTCCCTCGTCGTCAAGACCCTCCCCGGCACCGGCGGCACCCAGACGGTCGTCAACGCGGTCGGCGCGCTGGTCGCGCAGCACAAGCGCGTCCTGGTCGTCGGTCCGCGGCGCTCCAGCCTGGAGGACATCGCCCAGCGCTTCACGAAGGTCGGCCTGCCCGGCCTCGCCGTGACGCCCCGCAGCCTGCGCCGCGACCTCATCCAGTCGATCGGCCGCAACGAGAAGGCCGAGCAGCCGCGCGTCACCGACGTGGACGACGCCCTGGTGCGCCTCCGCAAGGTGCTGCTGGACTACCGCGCCGCGCTCGCCCGCCGCGACCCCGTGCTGCACGTCTCCGTGCTCGACGCGCTCCGCGAGCTGTCCCGGCTCGCGCTGCTGCCGTCGCCGCCCTCCACCACCGCGCGCCTGAGCAGGGCCTCCATCGAGATGCTCGCCTCCGGGCGCGACGCCTCGGCGGACGCGCTCATCCGGGCCGCGCGCCTCGGCGAGTTCCGCTACGGCCCCAACGACTCGCCCTGGTACGGCGCCTCGTTCGGCACCACCGAGGAGGGCAAGGCCGCCCACGACCTCGCCAAGAAGCTCAGCCGCGCCGAGCTGCCCCGCCTGCTCGACCGCGCCAAGGCTCTGATCGGGCAGACCCGGATGCGGCCGTTCGAGTCGATCGCCGAGCTCGGCGTCTACCTGCGGCTGCTGCTCGACGTCCGGGAGACGCTGGACCGCTTCACGCCGGCCGTGTTCGACCGCTCGATCGCCGAGCTGATCGCCGCCACCTCCTCGCGCCGCGAGTCGCCCGCGATGTCGGGTGCGAACCGCCGCCGGCTGCGCAAGCTCGCCCTGGAGTACGTGCGCCCAGGCGTGCACGTCACCGACCTCAATGAGGCGCTGCGCCGAATCCAGCAGCAGCGCATCCTCTGGAACCGGTTCGCCGTCGCCGGCGTCGTGCCAGAGGTGCCGGTCGGTATCGCGGACGTGCAGGTCGCCTACCAGCGCGTCGCGGAGGACCTGGCCCGTCTCGACATCCCGCTGCGCCGGGTCGGCACCCCCCAGTCGCTCGCCGCCCTCCCGGTCGAGGAGCTGACCCGTCAGGTCGCCGGCCTCGCCGCCGAGTCCGAAGTGCTCGCCAACCTGCAGGAACGCACCGCGCTGCTCGGCCAGCTGCGCGACCGCGGGCTGGACCCACTGCTGTCCGACCTGTCCGTCCGCCACGTGCCGGAGTCGCAGGTCAGCGCCGAGCTCGAGCTGGCCTGGTGGCAGTCGGTGCTGGAGGCGCTGCTGTCCTCCGATCGTGCCCTCCTCAGCGGCAACACCAGCGTGCTGGACCGGCTGGAGGCCGACTTCCGCCTGGTCGACGAGGCGCACGCCTCCGCTACGGGCAAGCAGCTCGCCTGGATGCTCGCCGAGACCTGGAAGATCGGCATCGTGGACTGGCCAGAGGAGGCCAAGGCCCTCAAGAAGCTGCTGACGACCAGCGCGCCCACCGCCGCGACGCTCAACGCCGCGGCCCCGCACCTCGCGCGCCCGCTCGCACCGGTCTGGCTGGTGTCGCCGTACGAGGTCCCCGCCATCGACGCGGAGGTCGCCTTCGACACGGTCGTGCTCATCGACGCCGGAGCCTCCAGCCTCGCCGAGAACGTCCCCGTGCTGCGCCGGGCGCGCCAGGTGGTCGCGTTCGGCGACCCGGTGACCCAGACCCCGTCGCACTTCGACGTGGGCGTGCACGAGTACGGCACGACGGTGGAGGCCGCGGACGTGGACTCCCTGCACGCCGACTCCGCCTTGTCGCGGCTCTCCGAGCTGCTGCCGGTCTACACGCTGGCGCGCAGCTACCGGGCCGGTGGCGAAGACCTCGCCGAGCTGGTCAACCGCCGCTTCTACGGCGGCAACATCGACTCCCTGCCGTGGGCCGGCACTTACCTCGGGCACGGCAGCCTCGCCCTCCACTACGTCACAGGCGGCCAGGGCATGCCCGACACCGACACCGGCGCCGTGGAGAGCACCGACGCCGAGGTGGCGAAGGTCGTGGAGCTCGTGCTGCGGCACGCGACCGAGCGTCCGCGCGAATCGCTCATGGTCATCACCGCGAGCGAACGTCACGCCGTCCGCGTCAACCAGGCGGTGCTGTCCGCGTTCGCCAAGCGCACCGAGCTGGCCGACTTCATCCTGGGCGACCGGCCGGAGCCGTTCTCGGTGGTGACGCTGGAGCAGTCCGTCGGCCAGAGCCGCGACCGCGTGGTCTTCTCGATCGGCTACGGCCGGACCCCGCACGGGCGCCTGCTCTCCAACTTCGGCGCCCTCGCCGAGCCGGGCGGCGACCGCCTGCTCGCCGTCGGCATGACCCGCGCCCGCCGCGGCATGGACATCGTCTCCTGCTTCCGCCCGGACGACATCGACGACTCCCGGATGCGCCACGGCATCGCCGCGCTCGCGCAGGTGCTGGGGGAGGCCGACCAGCTCCAGGCCGCCGCGCCCGAGTACCTGAGCCCGGACGCCGACCCGATGGTCGTGGACCTCGGCAAGCGCCTGGCGCGCCGCGGGCTGGACGTGCAGATCGGCTACCGCGGCAAGCTGACGCTGGTGGCGTCGAACGCCGGCCGCGCCGTCGTGGTCGAGACGGACGAGGACGTGAACCGCGGCAGCCTCCGCGAGTCCCTGCGCTTGCGCCCGGACGTGCTGCGCCGCCTCGGCTGGCACTACCTCCGCGTCCACAGCTTCGAGCTGTTCGCCGACCCGGACGCCGTCGCCTCCCGCATCGCCCGCCTCATCGGCGTCAACGACGAGGCGAGCACCGAAACCGCGCCGATCACGCTGCCGCAGCTCTGACTCCCGACATTCGTGCCGAATGTCGCCTTTGGCGCGCTCATTCACGACAATCGTGCTGAATGTGCGCCTCGCACATTCGTGACGAATGTCGCGAATGGCGTCGATACGCGACATTCGGCACGAATGTGAGGGTGGCTAGCGCTCGGGATGCGCGCGGTTACGCTGGAGGGGTGACCCAGAAACCCGACGCCGAACGCCCCGCGCGGAAGTCTCGCCGCGTGCAGCGCGCCGGCGCGCCGGGCGCCGACCCCACGCCGCGCGTCCCCGAGCGGGACCGCGAGGAGGGCTCCTGGTCGCCGAACGACGAGCAGCTGCGGCGGGACGTGCCGCCGCACTACTGAGCGGACGCGCTACGGCAGCGGGTCGGCGTGCCGGCCGGCGTTCGCGGAGGGCGGCGCCTGCTGGGCCTGCAGGAGGTCGCGGATCTCGCTGAGGAGGTCCAGCTCGGTGACCGGGGCGTCCGGCTCCACGACGCCCTTCTTGCGGAGGCGGTCCATCCGCTCCTTGAGCTTGTTGATCGGGAACACGAAGACGAAGTAGACCACAACGGCGACGATCAGGAAGTTGATGATCGAGCCGAGGACCGCGCCGAACTTGATCTCGGCGCCGTTGAGGGGCACGATCATCGCCTTGTCGAGCGAGCTCGCCTTGAAGAACGCGCTGATCAGCGGGTTGAAGAGGTTGGTCACGATCGAGGTGACCACGGCGGTGAACGCGGCGCCGATGACAACCGCGACCGCCAGGTCGATCACGTTCCCACGGAGGATGAACTCTCTGAAGCCTTTGAGCATGACCGGTCCTTTCGCCGAAGTGGATGGAACTGGTGGTGCTGTGCGCCCGGGTGGGTGCGGGATCAGGCCGCGGAGCCCGACGACGCCGACGAGCCGGAGCCCGACGAGCCGGAAGTGGAGGACGACGACGCCGATGAGCCCGACGACGACGAAGAGGAGGAAGAGGACGACGACGAAGAGCCCGACGACGCCCCACCGCCCGACTTCGCCCCGCCCCGCGAGTCCGTCCGGTAGAATCCGGACCCGTTGAACGTCACGCCGACCGCCCCGAACACCTTGCGCAGCGCACCGCCGCAGTTCGGGCAGACCGTGAGCGCGTCGTCGGTGAACGCCTGGTGGATGTCGAAGGCGTGGCCGCAGTCGCGGCACGAGTAGGAGTAGGTGGGCATGGTCTTCCGTGTGGTGGGTGGGGCTAGCTGAACTGGACGATGCGGGTCGGGGTGACCGCGCCGTCGACCGGCTGATCGTGCCGCTCGCGCGGAACCTCGTCCACGAGCTCGCCGTCGAACACGACGGCGTACACCGGAGGACATTTTTCCATGCTGCCGAGCGTCTTGTCGAAATAGCCGCGGCCCCAGCCCATCCGCATCCCGCTCGCGTCGACGGCGGCGGCCGGCACCAGGATGAGGTCGACGTCGTTGATCGCGATCGGGCCGAGCAGCTCGCCGACGGCCTCCGGCATCCCGAACAGGCCCTCGGTCTCGGTCTCGCCGTCGCCCGTGGTCCAGTCCAGGAGGCCGTCCTCGCGGGACACCGGCAGCAGCACCCGCAGTCCCTGGGCGACGGCCCAGTTGACGAAGTCGCGCGTGTCCGGCTCGATCGTCGTGGAGAGATAGCAGGCCACGGAACGCGCCGAGAGGTCGGTCGTCAGGTCGACCAAGTTCCGGGTGATTCCGGCTGCCGCGGCCTGTCGTTCGGTGCTCGTGAGGTTCTGCCGGCGCTCGCGCAGCTCGGCGCGCAGGGCGCGCTTGCGATGGGCTGCTGTGTCGGTCTCCATAGCGCAATCCTAGAAGATGACCCCGGGAGACCGGTCGAAATGCGGATAGTGTGCTCGGTATGGCTACTCACGTGACGAAAGCAGTGATCCCCGCAGCAGGCCTCGGCACCCGGTTCCTCCCGGCGACCAAGGCGATGCCGAAAGAGATGCTGCCGGTCGTCGACAAGCCGGCCATCCAGTACGTGGTCGAGGAGGCCGTGGCAGCGGGCCTGCACGACGTCCTGATGGTGACCGGGCGCAACAAGAACGCGCTCGAGAACCACTTCGACCGCAACGCCGAGCTGGAGGACACGCTGGAGAAGAAGGGCGACACCGACCGGCTCCAGAAGGTCAACTACTCGACCTCGCTCGCCGACCTCCACTACGTCCGCCAGGGCGACCCGAAGGGCCTCGGCCACGCGGTGCTGCGCGCCAAGATGCACGTGGGCCGCGAGCCGTTCGCCGTGCTCCTCGGCGACGACATCATCGACTCCCGCGACGACCTGCTGCAGCACATGCTGGAGGTCCAGCAGAACTACAACGCCACCGTCGTCGCGCTGATGGAGGTGCCGAGCGAGTCCATCCACCTGTACGGCGCCGCGGCGATCGAGGAGACCGGCGACGACGACGTGGTGCGCATCACCGGCCTCGTCGAGAAGCCGGACGCCGACAAGGCGCCCTCGAACTACGCGATCATCGGCCGCTACGTGCTGCGCCCGGAGGTCTTCGACGTGCTCGAGCGCACCAAGCCCGGCCGCGGAGGCGAGATCCAGCTCACCGACGCCCTCCAGGCGATGGCCGAGGCGCCGGACTGGACCGGCGGCGTGTACGGCGTCGTGTTCCGCGGCCGCCGCTACGACACCGGCGACCGGCTCGACTACATCAAGGCGATCGTGCAGCTCGCCGTCGACCGCGAAGACCTCGGCCCGGAGCTGCGGCCGTGGCTCAAGGAGTTCGCCGACGGCCTGCACGACGAGCCGCGCGAGATCCTGGACGAGATGCCGATCGACGCGGCTGACGCGTCGGAGGACGTTAACCGCTAGCGTCGTACCTGCGGCGAACGGTCGTCGCAGAAGGAGGACGCCGTGGCGTTCGTCATCCCCACGCTGAGCGAGGGACGCATCGGACTGCGACCGATCCGCCTTCGGGACGCGCGCGCCCTCGAGCGCTCCCTGCTCGACAACCGGTCGTGGCTGCGGCAGTGGGAGGCCACCAGCCCCTACGCGCCCGGCGCGTTCGACACGCGCGCGAGCATCCGCTCCCTCCTGGCGAACGCCCGCGCGGGGCACGGCCTCCCGTTCGTCGTGGAGTACGACGGCCGGCTGGCCGGCCAGCTCAACGTGTCCTCGGTGACCTACGGCTCGCTCTCCAGTGCCACGATCGGCTACTGGATCGCGGAGGAGTTCGCCGGCCGCAACATCACGCCGACGGCCGTGGCGCTGGCGACGGACTACTGCTTCTACCAGCTCGGCCTGCACCGCATGGAGATCTGCATCCGCCCGGAGAACGCCCCGAGCCTCCGCGTGGTCGAGAAGCTCGGCTTCCGCTACGAGGGGCTGCGCAGGCGCTACATCCACATCAACGGCGACTGGCGCGACCACTACTGCTTCGGCCTGGTGTCCGAGGAGCTGCAGCAGGGTGTGCTGCGGCGCTGGATGGACGGCGAGGCGCCCCAGGAGGCCGCCGCGGTGACGGCGGAGGACCGCGCGGCCGCGGCCATCCCGCTGCCGGTGGCCCGGCGGCACTGACCCGCGCGCGGCCCCGCTGTCGCTCTGCGCACGCCGCACGCCGGTCGAGCGCACGCTGAGAGTCCTCTCCATCGAAGACACACCCGGGCGCTGACCCGGGCGCCGCCCGGCCGACCCCTACCGTAGAGGCATGAATGGGGATGTGATGGGCGGAGGGGTGGTCGTCGCCATCGCGGCCGCCCTCTGGCTGGCCTACCTCGTCCCGGTGTGGCTGCGTCGCCGCGAGTATATGGCGACCGAGCGCAACGCCGTTCGGCTGCAGCAGACGCTGCGCATCCTGGCCGAGACGAGTGAGCTTCCGGACGAGGTCCGCATGGAGGCGACCGCGAAGACGGTCGCGGAGCAGCAGCGGATCCTGCGCAGGGCGGAGGAGAGGCGTCTGGCCACCGCGCGCGCGGAGGCCGCGGCCCACGCACGCCGCGAGCAGGCCGTCGCCGAGGAGCGCAGGCACGCCGCGGAGGAGGCCGAGCGCGCCGCCGCCGAGGCCATCGCCCTGGAGCGCGCCTCCCGCGCGGCAGCGGCCCAGCGGGCACGCGCCCTGGCGGCGCTGAACGCTCGCCCCGTGCTCTCGCCGCAGCGCCGCCGCCGACTGCGCCGCTCCCGTGCTGTCTGCACGCTGCTGCTGGTCGCCGGCCTGGTGGGTGTCGCCTCCGGCGGCGCGCTCTTCCTCGCGACCGGCGCGTGGCTGCTGCCCGCCGCATCCGTCGTCGCCACGGTCGCCGCCCTCGGGATGCTGAGCCGGCTGTCCCGCTCGGCGAAGTCGATGCCCGCGCCCGTCCCGTTCATCCCGGCCGCGCCCGCGTCGCCCGCGCTGTACGACGACGCCAAGCACGACCTCCCGGTGCAGGAGGCGCTGCGCCAGAGCTGGACCCCGCAGCCGCTCCCGAAGCCGCTGCACCTGTCGCCCGGGACCGTCGCCGCCGCCGCGATGGCGTCGGTGGACGCCGCCGCCGAGCTGCGCCGCGCGGCCGCCCGTGCGGACTTCGAGCGGAAGGCGACCGCGGTCGCCGAGGCGGCTCCCGCGGCGCCCGCACCCGTGCGACTGCGTCCGGTCGCGGTCGTGCCGGAGGCGGCCCCGGTCGCTGTGGCCGCCGCTCCTGCCGCCTCCCGCGCTGCTTCGGCGCCGGTCGTGGAGGCCGTCCCGAGCGTCTACTCGAGCATGGGGATCGTCGGCTCGGTCGACGACGGCGCGCTCGACCTGGACGCCGTCCTCCGCCGCCGCCGAGCCGCGAGCTGAGCCCCGCTCGATTTCGACTCGGCACGGCGGGGGTGCTATTGTTTCTAAGCAATCCCCCGGGGCTATGGCGCAGTTGGTAGCGCGCTTCGTTCGCATCGAAGAGGTCAGGAGTTCGAATCTCCTTAGCTCCACCGGAAAGGAAAAGGGCCGCCAGAGATGGCGGTCCTTTTTCGTTGGTCAGACCACCAGCATGATCGCCAGGACGAGCATCAGCACGGCGATGCCCGCGTCCAGGATGCGCCACGAAATCGGCCGCGCGAACACGGGGGCCGCCACGCGCGCGCCGAACCCGAGCACCACGAACCAGAGCAGGCTCGCCGTCGCCGCGCCCGCTCCGAAGACCCAGCGGCCGGGGTCGCCGTGTGTCGCCGACAGCGAACCCAGCAGCAGCACCGTGTCGAGGTAGACGTGCGGGTTGAGCCAGGTGATCGCCAGGCAGGTCGCGACGGCGGCGGCCAGCGTTCCGCCTCCCGAGGTCGCGGCTGTCAGCGTGCTCGGGCGGACAGCCCGCACGGCGGCGAAGATCGCATAGCCGACCAGGAACGCGAATCCCGCCCAGCGCACGATCTCCAGGGCGAGCGGGGCCGCCTTCACCAGCGTGCCGATGCCGGCGACGCCTGCCGCGATCAGGAGGGCGTCGCTCGCGACGCAGATCGCGACGACCGCGAGCACGTGCTCGCGGCGGAGCCCCTGCCGGAGGACGAACGCGTTCTGGGCGCCGATGGCGACGATGAGGGCGGCGGCCGAGCCGAGGCCGGTGAAGTACACGGAGAGCACCATTCGACGATAGGGAACCGCGCGTCTTCAGTACAGCTTGATTTTCTTATGAACCGTTAGCATTGCTGTCGATGGATGCCTCGACCGAACAGCTCCGGACGCTGGCCGCGGTGATCGACCACGGCACGTTCGATCGCGCCGCCGCGGCCCTGCACATCACGCCCTCCGCCGTGAGCCAGCGGATCAAGGCGTTGGAGGAGCAGAGCGGCCGGGTGCTCGTCCGGCGCAGCAAACCCATCCACGCCACGGAGGCCGGCGCGGTGCTGCTGCGCCTCGCCCGCCAGGTCGCGCTGCTGGAGGCCGAGGCGGCGGCCGAGCTGGAGGGCGGCGACGGGACGGCCGCGAGCCCGATCCCGCTCGTGGTCAACGCCGACTCCCTCGCGACGTGGGTGCTTCCCGCGCTCGCGACGGTCCCCGACGCGGTCTTCGACATCACTCTGGACGACCAGGAACACACGATCGACCGGCTGCGCGACGGCACCGCGATGGCGGCGATCGGCTCCGATCCGGAGCCTGTGCAGGGCTGCACGGTCTCGGCGCTGGGGACCATGCGCTACCGGCCGCTGGCGAGCCCCGAATTCGTCGCGCGCTGGTGCCCGGACGGCTGGACGGCCGAGCGGGCGGCGGTCGCCCCGATGCTGATCTACAACCGCAAGGACGCCCTCCAGGATCGCTACCTCGACGCCCTCGCGCCGGGCGCCCATCCGCCGCGGCACTTCGTCCCGGCGTCCACGGAGTTCGTGGCGGCGGCGGTGCTGGGGCTGGGGTGGGGGATGGTGCCGGACCTCCAGGCCGACGCCCTGGTGGCCGACGGCCGGCTCGTGGTGCTCGACGAGGCCAGCGGGGTGGACGTCCCGCTGTACTGGCAGCAGTGGTCGCTGCACTCGGCGGCGCTCGACGCGGTCGCCGCTGCGATCGCACGCGCCGCAGCCGCCGCGCTCCGCCCCGCCCAGCCGTCGAGGGGCACGTAAACGCCCCTAAAACGACCGTTTAGGGGCGTTTACGTGCCCTTCGGCAGAGGGAAGACCGCTCAGAGGGTCTCGGGGCGGAGGTCGAGCCGGCGCAGGAGCTGCGCATTGAGCGCCACCACGATCGTGGAGAGCGACATCAGGATGGCGCCCACCGACATCGGCAGCACGAACCCGACCGGCGCCAGCACGCCGGCCGCGAGCGGGACCGAGATCAGGTTGTAGCCGGCCGCCCACCACAGGTTCTGCGTCATCTTGCGGTAGCTCGCCTGCGACAGCCGGATGACCGACAGCACCGAGCGCGGGTCGTCGCTGGCGAGGATGACGCCGGCCGAGGCGATCGCGACGTCCGTTCCGGCGCCGATCGCGATGCCGACGTCCGCACGGGCCAGTGCGGGGGCGTCGTTGACGCCGTCGCCGACCATCGCGACGGTGCGGCCCTCGGCCTGCAGGCCGGCGACGGTGGACTCCTTGTCCTCCGGGCGGACGCCCGCGAACCAGCGGTCGATCCCGAGCTCGCCGGCGACCGACGCGGCAACGGCCTCCGCGTCGCCGGTGATCATAACGACCTGGATTTCCCGCTCCTTCAGCGCCGCCACCGCCTGCCGCGACTCCTCGCGGACCTCGTCGGCGAGGCGGAGCGCGCCGGCCGTTCGCCCGTCGACCAGGACGTGCAGGATGATCGCGCCCTCCCGGCTCCACGTCGCCGCGATCGGCCGCTCGGTCGCGCCGCGCCGCTCCAGGAGCGCCGGGCCGCCGACCTCCACGCGCCGCCCGTCGACGGTCGCGGCCACGCCCACCGCGGGGGAGGCCGTGAAGTCGCTCGCCGCGGGGACCGGGAGGCCGCGCGCGGACGCCGCGGCCACGATCGCCCGGGCGAGCGGATGCTCGGAGTCGGACTCGGCGGCGGCCGCCAGGGCGAGCACGCGGTCGTCGTCGCCGTCCGTGTCCACGCCCGTGACGGCGGGCTCGCCTTTGGTCAGCGTGCCGGTCTTGTCGAACAGCACCGTGTCGACCGTGCGCATCGTCTCCAGCGCCAGCCGGTCCTTCACGAGGACGCCGCCGCGGGCCGCCCGCTCGGTCGCGATCGAGACGACGAGGGGGATGGCGAGGCCGAGCGCGTGCGGGCAGGCGATCACGAGCACGGTGATCGCGCGCACGACCGCGTCGTCCGGGAGGCCGACGGCCGTCCAGACCACCGCGGTGATCGCCGCAGAGCCAAGCGCGAACCAGAACAGCCAGCCCGCTGCTCGGTCGGCGATCCGCTGCGCGCGGGACGACGAGTTCTGGGCGTCGGCGACGAGGCGGCGGATCCCGGCGAGCGCGGTGTCGTCGCCCACGGCGGTCACCCGCACGCGGAGGGCCGAGTCGGTGGCGACCGTGCCGGCCACGACGGGGTCGCCCTCGCCACGGGCGACGGGGCGCGACTCACCGGTGATCATGGACTCGTCCACCTGCGCCGCGCCGGACACCACGCGCCCGTCGGCCGGGACGCGCCCTCCCGGGCGGACCAGCACGATGTCGCCCACCGCGAGCTCCGCCGGGGAGACGAGGACGGTGCCGTCGCCCTCCACCCGCTCTGCCTCGTCGGGCAGCAGCGCGGCGAGCGAGTCGAGGGCGGAGGTGGTCTGGGCCAGCGAGCGCATCTCGATCCAGTGACCGAGCAGCATGATGACGATGAGGAGGGCGAGCTCCCACCAGAAGTCCAGCTGGTGGTCGAGCAGGCCGAGGGTGGCGCCCCACGAGGCGACGAACGCGACGGTGATGGCGAGCGCGATGAGAAGCATCATCCCGGGCTGCCGCGCCCGCAGCTCGGAGACGGCGCCGGTCAGGAAGGGCTGGCCGCCCCACACGAACATGACGGTGCCGAGGACAGGGGAGACCCACGCCGGCCAGGCGGCGTCGGGGAGGTGGTAGCCGAGGATCATCGCGAACATCGGCGAGAAGGCGACGACCGGGACCGCGATGACGAGGTTGATCCAGAAGAGGCGGCGGAAGGCGGCGACGTGATCGCCGTGGCCGGAGTGGTCGTGGCCGGTGTTGTCGTGGCCGGTGTCGTCGTGGCCGGAGTGGTCGGAGCCGGCGTGCTCGTGCGCCTGCTGGTCGTGTGCGCCCTGGCTGTGCGCAGTCGGCGCTTCGGCCACCGTCGCGTCGGCGGTGTGGTCGGCGTGCTCGTGCGCCATCGGGTCGTGTTCCATCCGCCCCTGTCCGCTCACGATGCCCTCCTCTCCGCGGTCCCGCGTTCCGGGCGGAACGAGCGGAGCCGCAGGCTGTTGGTGACGACGAAGACGCTCGAGAACGCCATGGCGGCGCCCGCGATCATCGGGTTCAGGAGGCCGAACGCGGCCAGCGGCAGCGCCGCCAGGTTGTACGCGAACGCCCAGAACAGGTTTCCGTGGATGGTCGCCAGGGTACGCCGGGACAGCCGCACGGCGTCGGCCGCGGCGGTCAGCTCGCCGCGCACCAGGGTGAGGTCGGCGGCCTGGATGGCGGCGTCCGTCCCGGTCCCCATGGCCAGTCCCAGGTCCGCCGCCGCGAGCGCCGCCGCGTCGTTGACGCCGTCGCCGACCATCGCGACGCGGCGGCCCTCGGCCTGCAGCCGCCGGACGACCTCCGCCTTCCCGGCAGGGAGCACACCCGCGATCACCTCGTCGATCCCGACTTCGTCCGCAACTCGGCGGGCGACGGTCCCGTTGTCGCCGGTGAGCAGCACCGGAGTCAGGCCGAGCCGCTTCAGCCGGCGGACCGCCTCCGCGCTCCGCGGCGCGACGGCGTCCGCCACCGCGAGCACGGCGCGGGCGCGGTCGCCCCAGCCGGCCACGACCGCGGTCGTGCCCGACGCCTCCGCGGCGGCGACCGCCTGCTGGAGGCCGTCGCCGAGCGGCATCCCGGCCGCTGCCACGAACGACGCGCGCCCGACGACGACGCGCTCGCCGTCGACCGTGCCGGAGACCCCGAGGCCGCCGTCGGTGCGGAAGGCCGCGACCGCGGGGAGCGGCCCTGCGTTCCGGGCGGCGTCCGCGATCGCGCGGCCGATCGGGTGCTCGGAGGCGTCCTCGACCGCCCCCGCTCGCCGCAGCGCCTCGGCGCCGTCGCCGCCCTCCACCACGACGTCCACCAGTGTCATCCGCCCGGTCGTCACCGTGCCGGTCTTGTCCAGCAGCACCGTGTCGACCCGGCGCGTCGCCTCCAGCACTTCCGGACCGGTGATCAGGATGCCGAGCTGCGCACCGCGACCGGTGCCGACCAGCAGCGCCGTCGGCGTGGCGAGCCCCAGTGCGCACGGGCACGCGATGATGAGCACCGCCACCGCCGCCGTGAACGCCGCCTCCACCGGCCCGCCCAGCAGCAGCCACGCGGCGAGCGTGACGAGCGCGATCCCGATCACGACGGGGACGAAGACCCCGCTGATCCGGTCGGCCAGGCGCTGCGCGGCGGCCTTGCCCGACTGCGCGTCCTCGACCAGGCGGGCGATCTGCGCGAGCTTCGTGTCCGCGCCGACCGTCGTCGCGCGCACGATCAGGCGTCCGCCCGCGTTGACGGTGCCGCCGGTGACGCTGTCGCCGGGGCCGACCTCCACCGGCACCGACTCGCCGGTCAGCATCGACGCGTCGACCGCGCCGGAGCCGTCGGTCACGACGCCGTCGGTGGCGATCCGCTCGCCGGGGCGCACCACGAAGACGTCGCCGACGGCCAGCCGTTCGACGGGGATGCGCTCCTCGCGCGTGCCGCCGGCGTCGCGCAGCACCGAGGCCTCCTTCGCGCCCGACTCCAGCAGCGCCCGCAGCGCCGCGCCCGCCCGCCGCTTCGAGCGCTTCTCCAGGTAGCGTCCGGCGAGCACGAATACCGTGACGCCCGCGGCGACCTCCAGGTACAGGTCGGCGCCCGATATGCCGGGCGTGCCTGCGTCGCCGAGGACCCCTGCGCCCCCGAAGACCAGGGCGTAGAGCGACCACGCGAATGCCGCGGTGACGCCGAGCGAGACCAGCGTGTCCATGGTCGCGGCCCCGTGCCGCAGGTTGACGGCGGCGGCGCGGTGGAACGGCCACGCGCCCCACACCACGACGGGCGCGGCGAGCGCGAGCGCCAGCCACTGCCACCCAGGGAATTGGAACACGGGGATCATCGACAGCAGCACGACCGGGAGGCCGAGGGTCGCGCTCACGATCAGCCGCCGCCGAAGGGAGGCGAGCTCGGGGTCTGCGGGGCGTTCAGCGGAAGACGAAGCCGGCGGCGCGGGAAGGGCGGCGGTGTACCCCGCGCTCTCCACCTGCGCGACCAGCGTCGCGGTGTCGTACCCCGCAGGCGCGAACACCGTCGCCTTCTCGGTCGCGTAGTTGACGCTGGCCTCGACGCCGTCGAGCTTGTTGAGCTTCTTCTCGACCCGCGCGGCGCACGAGGCGCACGTCATCCCGCCGATCAGCAGTTCCAGGCGAGGCTGGGCGCGCTCGGCGTCGGTCGCGGACATCAGGCGCGGACCGCGCTGTATCCGGCCTCCTCGACCGCAGCGAGTACGGCGGCGTCCATGACGGGGGAGGCCGACTCGACGGTGAGCACGCCCGTCGCGGCCGAGACATCGACCCGGGTGACCTCGGCGATCGAGGTCACCTCCTCGGTCACCGCGCGCTCGCAGTGCTCGCAGGTCATCCCGGTCACCTGGAACGTCGTGGTCGTCATGGCTCGTCCTCTCCGCGTTTGGATACCCAGAGGGGGTATCCAGATGGACACGACCTTATACCCTCTAGGGGTACTAGTCAAGGCAAGCGGAAGGAAGGCGCGCGGGCGCAGCCCGCCACCGCGGAGCCCGCCTAGATCGTCGCCAGCACCAGGTCCAGCGCGTCCACGAAGCGGTCCGCGCTCTCGCGGGTGATGCACAGCGGCGGCTTGATCTTCAGGACGTTCTTGCCATCGCCGGTGGGCTGCACGATCGCGCCCTCCCGCAGCATCCGCTCGCACACCAGCGCCGCCTCGGCCGTCGCCGGCTCCAGCGTCTCCCGGTCGCGCACGAGCTCGACGCCGAGGTAGAGGCCGATCCCATGCACCGCGCCGACGAGGGGATGCCGCTCCGCGAGCGCGCGCAGCCGGCCGGCGAGGTGGTCGCCGACCTCGGCCGCGTTCTCCTGCAGCCGCTCGTCGCGCATCACGTCGAGCACCGTCAGGCCCACCGCCGAGCTGACCGGGCTGCCGCCGGCGGACGAGAAGAACGAGCCCTCCGCGGCGAACGACTCGGCGATCTCCCGCCGGGTGATGACCGCGCCGAGCGGGTGCCCGTTGCCCATCGCCTTCGCGACCGTGATGACGTCCGGGACGACACCCTGCTGCGCCGACCCCCAGAACCAGTGCCCGAGCCGGCCGTAGCCCACCTGCACCTCGTCCGCGATGCACACGCCGCCGCGGGCGCGCACCCGTTCGTAGACGCCCGCCAGGTAGCCGTCCGGCAGCATGAGGCCGCCCGCGTTGCCGAACACCGGCTCCGCGATGAAGCCCGCGAGGCCGGTCCCGGCGGCGTCCAGAGCGGCGAGCTGCTCGTCCAGCTCGGCGAGGTACGCCGGTCCGGAGTCGAGTCCGCGGTGCCTGCCGTGGAAGACGTTGGGCGACGCGATCAGCTCCACCCAGTCCGGCCGGGTCTCCAGCGCGCGCGGGTTGTCGCCCAGCGACGACGAGACCGCGTCGGCCCCGACCGTCCAGCCGTGATACGCCTCCGTCACCGCCAGGATGGTGCGCCGCCCGGTGTGGACCTGCGCGAGCCGGAGGGCGAGGTCGACCGCCTCGCTGCCGCTGTTGACCAGGAAGACGGTGTCGAGCCCGTCCGGCGCGACGTCCGCGAGCCGTTCGGTGAAGCGGGAGAGCTCTTCGTAGTGGAAGCGCGAGTTCGTGTTGAGGAGCGCCCACTGGTCGCGGACCGCGCGCACGAGCCGCGGGTGGGCGTGACCGATCTGCGTCACGTTGTTGACCATGTCGAGGTAGCTCTGCGCGCGGGTGTCGAACAGGTGGTGCCGCCAGCCGCGCTCGATGAGGGGAGGCTCGGTGAAGTAGTGCTCCTGCACGCGCGCGAACGACGAGTCGCGCCGCGTGAGCACGCCGGCCGGATCGGCGGCGGGCGCGGCCAGGTCGACGCCGTACAGCGCAGACGGGTCGGGCGAGACGCCGGCCCACACCGACGCCGGGAGCGCGGGCGTGACGAAGGCGGGAGGCCGCCAGCCGGGCACGCTGCTGAGCTGCGCCGTCAGCCGGACGGCGCTGCCGATGACCTCCCCGCGCTCGACGGAGGCCGTGGTCAGCGGGCGGGACAGGCCGTCGAGCCACAATCCGACCATGTTGCGCTGGCCCACCGTGTCGCCCTGGCCCGCCGTGTCGCCCTGCAGCAGCCACGCGCCCTCCACCAGCCGCAGCTCGCCGGCGAAGGGCGCATGGACGACAGTCCCGGCCGGGGCGTCGAGGGTCACGGCGAGCGCGATCGTGGGCGACGGATCCGTCCGGTCGAGGCGGGTGCGGGTGAGCCGGGCCTCGGCGTAGCGGGTGAGCGCGTGGCCGTTGTCGCGGCAGATCCGGCCGAGCACGGCGTCCTCGAAGCCCGCGCGCTGCCAGCGGCCCTCGTCGAGGTCGTGGCCGGTGACGGAGAGGTCGGCGAGGTTCGCGTCGGTGCTGTCGAGGGCGATGAGCCGGCCGAGGGCCGGGGAGACCGCTTCGCCGGCGCCGCCCGCCGCGAGCCGCGCCCGGATCGCGGCCTCCACCTCCGCGAACGGCAGCCGCCGCGCCACGTCGAACGCGACCCACTCGTGCGCCCGGTTCTCGTCGGCGTAGGCGTTGTCGCCGTCGAGGACGACCTGCTGCTCGCCGCTGACCACCAGCACCGCTCCGCGGAGCACGACGAGCGGCCAGAGCGCGGCCAGGTCGGCGTCGTCCAACGGCGCCTTCGCGTGGAACGCCTCGATCACGTCCAGTACCGCTAGCGGGTCCTCCGGCTGGTGGTGGAGGGCGCTCGTCACCGTCGCGGCGAGTTCGGCGACGAGCCAGCCGTCCGCGACGTCGCCGAAGTCGATCACGCCGGGGCCGCCCTCGCCCAGCACGATGTTGTCGTCCGTCACGTCGCCGTGAATCGCCTGCACCCGCAGTCGGCGCCGCAGTGGTTCGAGCGCGGCCAGCGCGGCCTCCGCCGCCGCCAGGACGGCCTGCCGCTTCGCGGGCTGGAGGACGTGCCCGGCGAGGAGCGCCACGACGTCGCCGCCGATCCGGGCGTCCCACTGCGTGGTGCGGGCGAGCCCGGGATGACGCAGCCCGACGAGGCCCGCGGCGATGCTCCCGGAGAGCCGCCCGAGGGTGCGGAGCTGCTCTCCGCTCAACCGCTCGACCTCGGTCAGCGGCTCGCCGTCGAGGAAGCTCAGCACGCGCGTGTGGAGCGTGCGCCCGCGAACCTCCACGGCGACGACCTCCGCGCCGTCGCGCGCGGCGAGCACGGCCGGGATGCGCACCCCGGCGCCTGCGAGGAGCGCGAGCGCGGCGTTCTGCGCGTGCAGCTCCTCGACCGAGAAGACCGGGTTGGCGATCTTGAGCACGTAACGGTGGGTGCCGGTGTCGACCAGGAAGTTGCGATCCTGGTTGCTGCCGAGCTCGACGATCCGCCCGGTGAGCCCGAAGGCGTGCTCGGCCACGGCCGCCGCGTCGTCGGCTCCGACCTCCGGACGGGGCAGGGACGGCTGGGCCAGGAAGTCGGAATTGGGCACGGCTGCTCCTCGGCTGCGGGGCGGGACGCGGCCAGTCTATTGAAGCCCGCGCACGGGTCGCACCCAGCGAACGCACGGGAGCGGCAACGTAGCATCGACGCGTGAAATCCTGGAGGACAGCGGCCGTGGCGTTCGTGATCGACGCCGTGCTGATCCTCGTGTTCGTGCTCGTCGGGCGCCGCAGTCACGGCGAGGCGGCGAACGTCTCGGGAGTGCTCACCACCTACTGGCCGTTCTTCATCGGCCTGCTCGCCGGCTGGCTGGTCACCTGGGCGTGGCGCCGCCCGCTCGCGCTGATCTGGCCGGGCGTCCCGGTCTGGCTCATGACGGTCGCGCTCGGGATGCTCATCCGCACCTCCGCCGGACAGGGCGTGGAACCGGCGTTCATCGCGGTCGCGTTCGTCGTGCTCGGCGTGTTCCTGGTCGGGTGGCGGATCGTGGCGATTCCGTTCGCGCGGCGGCGGGCGCTGCGGCGGGCTGTCGAGCGGGCGTAGCCCCGCCTCCCGGAACGCCGCCGCTCAGAACGCCGCCGCCACCCCCGTCGCCACCGCATAGATCGCCAGCCCCGCCAGCGCCCCCACCACCGTCCCGTTGATCCGGATGAACTGCAGGTCGCGGCCGACCTGCACCTCGATCTTGTCGGTGGTCTCGGCCGGGTCCCAGCCGCGCACCGTCTCCGTGATGACGCTCGCGATGTCGTGGCGGTACGTCGAGACCAGGTGGCCGGCCGCGCCGGAGATGCGCTGGTTCAGCGACGCGCGCAGCTCCGGGTCGGCGACGACGCGGGCGGCCGCGTCGGCGAGGGCCGCCGAGATGCGATTGCGGAGTTCGCTGTCCGGGTCGCTGAGAGCGTCCACAGCCGCCGACCGCGCGGCCGCCCAGGCCTGGGCCGCCAGCTCGCGGATGCGCGGGTCGTCGAACGCGCGGGCCTTGGCGGCCTCCAGCCCGGCGATCGTGTCCGGGTCGTGCTGCAGGCGGTCGCTGAGCTCGGCGAGGTAGCCGTCGATCGCGCGGCGGGCGCGGTGCGTGGGGTCGCGGCGCACGTCGGCGACGAAGCGGCGCAGCTCCTGGTACACCCGCTCGTCCACCAGCCGGTCCACGAACGACGGCAGCCACGACGGCAGCCGGCCGGAGACGAGGTTGCTCAGCGCGTCGGGGTGGATCACCAGCCAGTCGTCGAACCGGTCGAGCAGCAGGTCAACGGCGGCGTGGTGGCCTCCGGAGCTGAGGATGCGCTCACCGAGGCGGCCGATCGGCGGCGCCCACTCCGGCTCGATCACGTGGGTGCGGACCACCGCCTCCACGGCCTCCCGCATCCGGTCGTCGTCCAGCAGGCCGAAGAAGCCGACCACCGCGCCGGAGGCCTCGTCCACCACCCGGCGGGCGTTGCCCGGCTCGGTCAGCCAGCGCGCGGCGGCGCCGGACACGTCGTAGGCGGCCAGCCGCGTCGCGACCACGTCGTCGGACAGGAACTCCGTCTCCACGAACTCGCCCAGAGTCTCGCCGATCTCGTCCTTGCGGGTCGGGATGATCGCGGTGTGCGGAATCCGCAAACCGAGTGGATGCTTGAACAGCGCCGTCACGGCGAACCAGTCCGCGAGCGCGCCGACCATCGCGCCCTCCGCGGCGGCGCGCACGAAGCCGAGCCACGGGTAGCGGTCCTGCAGCGCGAACGAGACGGCGAAGATCACGGCCGCGACCGCGAGCAGACTGGTCGCCAGCACCTTCATGCTGCGGAGGGCCCGGCGGCGCTCGGCGTCGCGGCGCTCGGCCTCGGCGCGCTCCCGTTCGAGGCGCTCCCGCTCGGTGCGCCGCCGGCCGGCGCTCTGCCGGTCGTCGCTGTCGGGGTCGCCCGTGCGGGCCGTCGGCGTCGTCACCGGACGATGTGGAGCTCGCGGCTCGTGTTGTTGAGTCGGTGCGCGCCGTCGTCGTCGGCGACCACGATGTCCTCGATGCGGACGCCGAACCGGCCGGGGAGGTAGATCCCCGGCTCGATGGAGAAGCACATCCCCGCCACGATCGGCTGGGTCTCGCCCTCGACCAGGTACGGCGGTTCGTGCGTTGTCGTGCCGATGCCGTGGCCGACGCGATGCACGAAGTACTCGCCGTAGCCGGCGTCCCGGATCACCGCGCGGGCGACGCGGTCGATCTCCTGCAGCGGCACCCCGACGGCGACCGCCTCGAACGCGGCCTGCTGGGCGCGCTTGACGACCTCGAAGACCTCGTGCTCCTCGTCGGTGGGCTCGCCGACGTGGACGGTGCGCGTGGTGTCCGAGCCATAGCCGTCCATCAGGCCGCCGAAGTCGAGCACGACCATGTCGCCCTGCTGGATGACGCGGTCGCCGGCCTCGTGGTGCGGGTTCGCCCCGTTCGGGCCGGAGCCGACGATCGTGAAGTCCACCTGCGAGTGGCCGTGCTGGCGCAGCAGCCGGTCGAGGTCGGCGGCCACCTCGTTCTCGCGGCGCCCGGCGAACGCGACGCTCAGGATGTCCTCGAAGGTGGCGTCGGCCGCAGCGCCCGCGGCGGCGAGCCGGTCGATCTCGTCGGGGCCTTTCACCGCGCGCAGCATCGGCAGCGCGGCCGAGAACGCCGCGAACCGCACGTCCGGCAGTTCGTGCTGCAGCGCCAGCAGGTGCAGTGCCCACGCCGAGTCGGAGACGGCGTAGCGGCCTCCCGACCAGAGCTGGTCGACCAGGGGCGCATGCTCGTCCTCGCCGTCGGCCCAGGTGACGAGCCGGATCGCGCCGGCGGCACGGCTGGCGGCGGCGCTGTCGTGCTCCAGCACCGGGACGATCATCGTCGGCTCGCCGTCGGTCGGGATCACCAGCATGGTCAGCCGCTCGGTCGCCGGCGGCAGGTAGTCGGCGAAGTAGGCGAGGTCGGGGCCGGGGGCGACCAGTAGGGCGTCCAGCCCGGCCTCCTTCGCCCGCGCGGCTCCGCGGGCGAGCCGGTCGGCGAAGTGCTGCCCAGTGAGCTGCTGCATGACGGTCACTCCTCGATCGGGCCGAGCCAGGCGTTCGCGACGGTGCTGTGCGCGGACTCAGCGTCGGACGGGTGGAAGATGCCGGCGAGGACGTCGCGGTACAGTCTCCCGAGCTCGCTGCCGGCGAAGAAGGTGGAGCCTCCCGACACCCGGATCGCCTGGTCGACGACCCGGCGGGCGGTCTCGGTGGCGCGGATCTTCATCCCGACCAGCTTCGGGAACCACTGCGCGCCGTGGTCGGCGAGCGTGTCCACGTCGCGGGTGATCGCGTCGAGCTGGGGGAGGAGGGCGTCCTGGTCGATCGCGGCGGAGGCGACGCGCCAGCGGATGTCCGGGTCGTTCGCGTAGCTGCGGCCGTCGTTCTTGAGGCTCTTGCGCCGATGCGCGGAGGCCACGGCGAGCTCCAGCGCTCGGGCGCCGATGCCGGTGTAGACGGCGGCGAGCAGCAGTTCGAAGTTCGCGAAGATGGCGAAGACGAGCGGGTCGGGGTTGGGGCCGGGGTCGAGACGGCGCACGATGCGGTCCGCGGGGGCGAGCGCGCCGTCGAGCACCGTGGTGCTGCTCTGCGTGGCGCGCATCCCGATGGTGTCCCAGTCCTCGCGGATCTCGAAGCCGCCGCCGGTGCGCTCCACGAAGCCGTAGACGATCTTCGGGGCGTCGGCGGAGGTCGTGTCGAGCCCCATCGTGCCGAGCCGGGTCCAGGCGGGGGAGAGGGAGGTGAAGATCTTGGTGCCGAAGTAGCGGTAGGAGCCGTCCGCCTCCGGCCGGGCGTCCGTGGTCGAGCCGAACAGCACGAGATCGTTGCCGGCCTCGCTCAGCCCGAACGCGAAGACCTCGCCGGCGCCGGCCTCCCGGAGCAGGAACTCCAGCGAGTCGTCGCCGCGGTCGCGGAGCGTCTTGGCGACGCCGGTCCAGACCAGGTGCATGTTCACCGCGAGGGCCGTGGCGGGCGCGGCGCCGGCGAGCCGGACCTGGAGGCGCGCGGTCTGCTCCAGCGACAGCCCGAGCCCGCCGAACTCGGTGGGCACCAGCGCCTTCAGATAGCCGGCGTCGGCCAGCTCGGCGAAGTCCTCGGTGAAGAACCGGTTCTCCGCGTCGTACTCGGCGGCCCGGGAGCGGAATCGCTCCCGTCGCTCCTCGCTCAAAAGCTCGCTCTCGACGCTCACCTTCCCCACCCTAGGTCTCCCAACGCCGAGGGGCACGTAAACGCCCCTAAAACGCAGTTTTACGGGCGTTTACGTGCCCCTCGAGCCGATCAGGAGGCGGTGTAGCCGCCGTCAACGAGGTGGTAGCTGCCGGTGATGAACGACGCGGCGTCGGAGGCGAGGAAGGCGACGAGCGCAGCGACCTCCTCCGGCTCGCCGAGCCGGCCGAGCGCGTGCTTGCCCTCCAGGAACTGCAGCGCCTCCTGGCTCAGGTTGGCCTCCACCAGCGGCGTCTTGATGAAGCCGGGGCCGACGGCGACGACGCGCACCTTCTTGTCGGCGTACTCCAGCGCCGCGTTCTGGGTGAGGCCGAGGAGGCCGTGCTTGGCGGTGACGTAGGCGGACGAGTTGGCGAAGCCCACGCTGCCGAGGATGGACGCCATGTTGACGATCGCGCCGCCGCCGTTCTCGGCCATCGCGGTGAGCTGCGGCTGCATCGAGTAGAGCACCGCGTTGAGGTTGACCTCGATGACCTTGCGCCAGCTCTCCAGCGAGTAGTCGGCGACCGGCGCGGCCTCGCCGCCGATCCCGGCGTTGTTCACCGCGATCTTCAGGGGCGCGAGGGCGTTGGCGGCCTCGACGCTCGCGACGGCGAACGCGGGGTCGGTCACGTCGCCGGCGAGTGCTGCTGCGGTTCCGCCCGCTGCCTCGATCTCGGCGACGAGGGCCTTCGCGTGCTCCTCGTTCAGGTCGGTGACCAGGACGGCCGCTCCGCTGGCCGCGAGGGTCAGCGCCACCGCGCGTCCGATGCCCGAGCCACCGCCGGTGACGATCGCGGACCGGCCGGCGACATCGTACTGTGCCATGAAAAGTTCTCCTTCCAGTTATCCGACACCTGTCGGATAACTCCATTGTACGATCGGAAGGTGAACACGGGGAGGCCGAACGGCCCACGGCGGGATGCGCCGGGAGCGAACACGGCGCCGAATGCGGCGCCGGCGCCCGCACGGCCGCACCTCGACGCCCGCCAGGAGAAGACCCTGGCCCGGCTCAGCGCCGCCGTCCTCGGGCTCGCGGCCGAGCGGCCGATCGCCGACGTGACGGTCTCCGGGCTGGCCGCCGCCGCCGGCGTGCACCGGTCGACCGTGTACGAGTACGCCGGGTCGCCCGTCGCCCTCCTGCAGCGCGTACTGCGCGCCGAGCTCGACGAGCTGCGTGCCGCCTACCTCGTGGATGTCGCCCCCGACGACGCCGCAGCGGCGATCGGCGGCGTCACCCGCGCGGTCCTCCAGCACGTGGACGACCACGACGCCGTCTACCGGCGCGGCCTCGGCGCCGAGGGCTCAGAGGCCGGGCTGCACGCCATGCTGAGCGAGCACTTCCAGGCCTCCATCGAGCTGCTGCTCGATCAGCACAGCGTCAGCGTCCCCGCGGCCGACGAGCTGGACCGGCGCGCGATCGAGCGCTACCTGGCCGATGGCATCATCGGCGCGATCGAGGTCTGGCTCGCCCGGCCGCGCCCGCGGGACGTGGAGGCGCTGCTCGCGCTGCTCGAACGGCTCACGCCGCCCTGGTGGCCCACCCGATGAGCGGCGGTCTCCTCGACCGGCTGCGCCGTGCGCTCGGGCTCCGCCGCGCCCCACTGCTGCACATCGCCTCCGACGTGGGGGAGGGCCCGGTCGTCGTGCTGGTGCACGGCATCGCGTCGTCGTCGGTGACGTTCCAGAACCTGGTGCCGATGCTCGAGCCGCGGCACCGCGCCATCTCGATCGACATCCTCGGCTTCGGCCGTTCGCCCGCCCCGGCCGACGCGCAGTACACGATCGAGGAGCACGTGGCCGCGCTCGACCGCACGCTGCGCTCGCTGAAGCTGCGCGAGCCGTTCGTGCTCGTCGGCCACTCGCTCGGCAGCCTCATCGTGACGCGCTACGCCGCCGAGCATCCCGGAGCGCTCAGCCGGCTCGTACTGGTCGGGCCTCCGGTCTACGGCACGCCCTCCGAGATCGGCGACCGCCGGGTGCGCACGCGGGTCAGCGCGTATCTGCGTGCCTACGAGTTCCTGCGCAACAACAAGGAGTTCACGCTCCGCAATGCGAACATCCTGGGCAAGATGCTGCCGATCAAGAACGTCTTCGAGATCACCGAGAAGAGCTGGCGGCCGTTCGTGCTGTCCCTGGAGAACTGCGTCGAACGGCAGACGGTGATCGGAGACCTCGCTCGGGTGCACGTCCCGGTGGAGGTCGTCTACGGCACGATGGACGCCTTCATCGCGCCGGGAAGCCTCGCCGTGATCGAGACCATGCGGCACGTGACCATGCACCGGGTGGAGGCCAACGACCACCTCATCCGGCGGCGGCTCGCGCGCGTGGTCGCGGCGGCGTGCGACGCGGGAGCCGGCGCTCAGTAGGGGAGCGAGACCGACTCCACGACCTCCAGGTACTCCTCGCCGTCGAAGCCGTCGAACAGGACGGTCTGCGTGACGTAGCCCTGCACCAGCCCCATGTACACCGGAGCCTGCCGCTCGGCCAGCGCCTGCGCCTCCTCGATCGGCAGCGTCTGGGCGTGCCAGTCGGTCAGGTAGCCGATGAACATGGCCCGGATCCGGCCGCCGATGTCGGACGACATCTGCTTGAGCCGCGGGTTGATCGGCACCTGTCCCCAGACCTGCACGAGCAGCTGGATGTCCACGATGTGCGTCATCAGGCCGGTGACCAGCAGCCGGACGATCTCGCCGGGCGTGGGGAGGGGCTGCTGCGCGCGCGCCTCGGCGACCTCCAGGAAGCGCGCGTCGAGGATCTCCGACGCGGTCAGCTCCATCAGCTCGTCCTTGCTGGTGAAGTGCCCGTAGATCGCGCCGGCCGAGAGCCCGGACTCGGCGATGATGTCGGCCATCGAGGTGGCGGCGAAGCCGTTGCGGGCGAAGCAGCGGAGGGCGGCCTGGGCGATCTCGTGGCGGCGCGCGCTGCGGTACTCCTCGCTGACCTTCGGCATCCGGACCTCCTCGCAGCGGAAAAAAGAACGTTCGTTCTTGACAATAGCGCTCGATCTGTCGATTATAAAGAACGAGCATTCGTTTTTATTGAGTGGAGTCCGCCATGAGCACCAGCACCGACCGGGGCGTCGACCGTCCCGATGGCGTAGAACAGCACAGCGCCGCACATCGCGAGAGCGCCGCGTCCCGGCCGGAGCGCGCGCCCGGCGCCGTCGTCCACACGCCGTGGGCGCGCGCCCTCGCGCTCGCCGTGGGAGCGGCGGCCATCGTCGTCGTCATCCTGCTCGCCTTCCTCTGGCCGACGGTGACCTCCACGGTCAAGGACCTCCCGATCGCGATCGCCGGCCCGTCCGCGCAGGTCAGCGCCGTCGAGAAGCAGCTGAACACGGCCGCCGACGGGGCCTTCGCCCTGACCAGCCGGAGCGACCGGCAGGCGGCCGTCGAGGCGATCCAGAAGCGCGATGTGTATGGCGCGATCGTGCTCGGCGACAGTCCGGAGGTGCTGACCGCGTCCGCCAACGGCGCCGCGATCACGCAGATCATGAACCAGGTCGCGTCGAACCTGCAGACTGCGGCCAACGCGCAGGCGCAGGCGGCCGTGCAGCAGGCCATCGCCGCCGGACACGCGCCCGCCGGCACCAAGGCGCCGACCATCACCGTGAAGGTCACCGACGTCGTCCCGCTCGCCTCCAGCGACTCGCGCGGGCTCGGGCTGGCTGCGTCGTCGTTTCCGCTCGTACTGGGCGGGATGCTCGGCGGCGTGCTCATCTCGCTCCTCGTCGCCGGGAGCTGGCGCCGCCTCGGGGCCGTCGCGCTCTACGGCGTCGCGGGCGGACTGGCGGTGACCGGCATCCTGCAGGGCTGGTTCGGCATCCTGCAGGGCGACTACTGGCTGAACGCGCTGGCCGTCGGGCTCGCCATGTTCGCGATCGCCGCCTTCGTGGTCGGGATGAACGCCCTGTTCGGCCGCGTCGGTATCGCCATCGGCGCGGTGCTGACCGTGCTGGTCGGCAACCCGCTGTCCGCCGCGGCCCAGCCGCTGCAGTTCCTGGTCGGGCCGTGGGGCGCGGTCGGGCAGTGGTTCGTGCCGGGCGCGTCGGTCACGCTGCTGCGCGACCTGTCGTACTTCCCGTCCGCGGACGCGCTGTTCCCGTGGCTGGTGCTGGTGGGCTGGGCCGCGGTCGGCGTGATCGGGATGCTCGCCGGGCACTTCCGCAACCAGGAGGTCACCGAAGCAGCGGCTTAGGCTCCGCGACGTCCGCCTAGGCTGGAGGGCATGCAGAATCGCACCCTCGGACGGACCGGACGCGACGTGTCGGTCATCGGTCTCGGCACCTGGCAGCTCGGAGCCGACTGGGGAGCCGTGACGGAGGCCGACGCGCTCGCCGTCCTCGACGCGGCGACGGAGGCCGGGGTCACCTTCTTCGACACCGCCGACGTCTACGGCGATGGCCGCAGCGAGCAGCTGATCGGCCGGTACCGCGCCTCCCGCCCCGACCTCCAGCTGACCGTCGCGACGAAGATAGGCCGGCGGGAGGCGCAGGAGCCGGCCAACTTCACCCTGGCGAAGTTCCGCGAGTGGACGGACCGCTCCCGCCGCAACCTCGGGATGGACACCCTCGACCTCGTGCAGCTGCACTGCCCGCCCACCCCGGTGTTCTCGAACGCGGCCGTCTACGACGCGCTCGACACCCTGGTGGAGGAGGGTGCGATCGCGAACTACGGCGTCAGCGTCGAGACCTGCGCCGAGGCTCTGGAGGCCATCGCGCGGCCGGGGACGGCGAGCGTGCAGATCATCCTCAACGCCTTCCGCCTGAAGCCGCTCGACGAGGTGCTGCCGGCGGCGCGGGAGGCCGGGGTCGGCATCATCGCCCGCGTGCCGCTGGCCTCCGGGCTGCTCAGCGGCCGCTACTCGGAGACGACGGAGTTCGCGGCTGACGACCACCGCAGCTACAACCGGCACGGCGAGGCGTTCGATGTGGGGGAGACGTTCTCTGGCGTCGACTACGCGGAGGGCGTGCGCGCGGCACAGGAGTTCGCAGCACTCGCCCCGGAGGGCGCGACGCCCGCGCAGGCGGCGCTCGCGTGGATCGTGGCGCAGGACGGCGTGAGCACCGTCATCCCCGGCGCCCGCTCGCCCGAGCAGGCCCGCGCGAACGCCGCAGCCGCGGACGTCGCGCTGCCGCCCGGCTTCGCCGACGCCGTCCGCGCCCTCTACAACCGCACCTTCCGCGCCACGACCCACCCCCGCTGGTGAAACGTGAGTAATCGCGGATATCCGTCGTCGGATTTCCGCGATTACTCACGTCTCGTCGCCAGGAGGCGGGAGAGGCGGGTGAGGAGAGGGATCGGGGTGCGGAGGTCGGCGGCGGTGACGCGGACGACGCGCCAGCCGAGGTCCTCGAGGTGCTCGCGCCGGTGGATGTCGCGGAACCAGACCTCTCTGTCGACACGGTGGCCGTCACCCTCGTATTCGAGGATCACGCGCTCTAACGGGTACGCCATGTCGACGCGCGCGAGAAAGCTCCCATCGGGGCGGTGGATCAGATAGTTCAGCCACGGCTCCGCGAGTCCCGCATCGAGGAGGATCAACCGCAGTCGCGTCTCGGCGGGCGACTCCGACCTCGTTCGGACGAGCGGCAGCGCAGCCCGCGCGGTCGCGATACCGCGCCTCCCGGATGCGGTACGCACGATCTCCGTCAGCGCTTCGGCCGTCGTCAGCGGGTGCCGGTAGCTCAGCAGCCAGTCCCCGACGGCGACGAGCGCGTCACGGCCGAGGATGGCGGCCAGGTCCAGCCACGTCTGTTCGGGAGTGGTCAGCGGCAGGCCGCGAAAAGAGATCGTCCTCCAGGCGGAGAGCGTGTGGCCGGCGACGGATGCCGCCTGTACGGCGCGACCGCCGGCGGGGACGCTCACATGGAGCCGGTCGTCTCCGCGGGCTGCCGCCGGGAGGGGCGCTCCCAACAGCTCCGCCGCTGTCGTGTGGCTGAACGCGACCCGCTCCTGCCGGTGCAGCAGGAAGGCGCGGCAGCGCGTCTCCAGTCCTGTGTCCCCGCCGGCGACCCGCACGCCCCTGATCGGGGTGTGCAGGTCGCTCGCCCGGAGTCGTCCCGCCGACACGCCGCGCTCCACGGCATCCCGTGTCCGGAACGCGCCCGAACTGAAATCCCGCCCTAACTCCGCTGCCCGTCTCCCCATTCCGCCACCCTGCCGAACCTGCCCAAATCCCGCTCCCGTTCTCCACAGCCGGCGACCGAGACGCGACTAAACGCGGAAAAGCTGTGGACGATTTCCGCGATTGGTCACGTCTCGGCGGCTAGGAGGGTTGGACGGGGACGGGCTCGGTGTCCGGGATGGGGGAGGCGTCGCGGCCGCGCAGGTCGGGGTGCACCCGCCACGCCAGCGCGGGGACCAGGAAGCCGACGAACGCGAAGGCGCCGGCGGCCCAGAAGGCGCCGACGGGGCCGTGCGCGTCGATCAGGAAGCCCGCGAGCGCGGAGCCCAGCGCCGCGCCGATGAGCTGGCCGGTGCCGACCCAGCCGTAGGCCTCCGCCGTGTCGGAGAACTTGACGCTCGCTGACACGATCGCGAACAGCACCGCCAGCGCCGGCGCGATGCCGAGACCGGCGACGATCAGCGTCAGCGACAGTCCCCACCACGACCAGAGCATGAAGGTGGAGATGACGACGCCGACGAACACGATGAGCATGCGGCGCGCCGTCGCCCACGGCCCGATCGGGACGTGCCCGAACGCGAGGCCGCCGACCAGCGAGCCGAGCGACCAGATCGCCAGCACGATGCCGGCGAACGGCGAGCCCTCGCCGAAGTTCGCCACGACCCCGGCCTCCACCGCGGCGCACGAGCCGATCAGCAGGAAGCCGACCACGGTCGCCAGCAGCACGGGAGGCCGCGCCAGCACCACACCGAACCGGCGCTTGCTGCGCGGGATGCGCACCCGGCCGACCTCCGGCGAGGAGATGAACCACGCCCCGCCGAGCAGCATGATCGCCACCGACATCAGGATGCCCTCGACGGTGCCGATCTGGGTCGACACGAACGTGATCGCGACGGGGCCTGCGATCCAGATGATCTCCTGCGCCGACGCGTCGAGCGAGAACAGCGGGGTGAGCTGCCGGGAGTTGACCATCTTCGGGTAGATGGTGCGCACCGCGGGCTGGATGGGCGGCATGCTGAGCCCGGCGAAGAACGCCACCGCCATCGTGAGCGGGATCGGCATGACGAAGATCCCGATCGCGGCGACCGCCGCCGAGCAGAGCGCCAGCGTCGTCCACAGCACCGTGCGCATCCCGAGCACGCCCATCAGCCGGCTGGTCATCGGGCCGGCGATGGCCTGCCCGATGCTCATCGCGCCGAGCACGAGCCCGGCCGCGCCGTAGGAGTGGTGGATGCGCTCGATGTGCAGCAGGAACGCCAGGGAGAGCATCCCGAACGGGAAGCGCGCGGTCAGCTGCGCGGCGATGATCCGCGCGACGCCGGGCGTCTTCAGAAGGCTCGAGTAGCTGCTCACAGTCTTCTCACTCTATCGGTCCAGGAGGGGCAGGGAAGGGTCCATGAAACCCGTTCGAGGGGGTGTGGAAATGTGCATAACTTCTGCACATCTGTGGATGACACGCCCACTAGATATGGGGGCATGGAAATGTCGGCACCCGGCTATATAGTGGTTGACGCGACAGGGGGTCCGACCGGCTCCCGGGGCGGCGGAAAGCCGTATCCGGGCCGTTTTCGAGACCCTGCCGCGAGGACTTCGCCGCTCACCGGAGCGGCACCGTTGAGGTAAACAGAGGGAGAGATAGTGGCTATCACTGTTGTGAAGCGGAACGGCGAGCGCGAGCCGTACGACGCCAACAAGATCAACCTGGCCATCGAGCACGCCGCCGCCGGTCTGGACGAGAACATCACCTGGGTGACCCAGATCGCGAGCGAGCTGGAGCTGACCCTGTTCGACGGGATCACCACCCAGCAGCTCGACGAGGCGGTCATCCAGGTCGCCCTCCAGAACGTCAAGGACGACCCGGCGTTCGACACCGTCGCCGCGCGCCTCCTCCTCAAGACGATCTACAAGCGCGTCCTCGGCGACTACGAGACCCTCGACGAGCTCACCGAGCTGCACACCTCCCACTTCCGCGGCTACATCGAGCGCGGCGTCGCCGAGACCCTCCTCGACTCGCGCTTCACGACCCTCTTCGACCTCGACCGCCTGGCCGGCTACCTCGACCCGGCGCGCGACGAGCTGCTCAAGTACATCGGCGTCGTCACCCTCAACAACCGCTACGGCATCAAGGCCCGCAACGGCGACTCCCTCGAGGTGCCGCAGTACTTCTGGATGCGCATCGCGATGGGCCTCTCCCTCAACGAGGCCGACCCGACCGCGCACGCCCTCGCGTTCTACGACAAGATGTCGCGCCTGGAGTACCTGGCGGCGGGCTCCACGCTCGTCAACGCCGGCACCGCGTACCCGCAGCTCTCCAACTGCTTCGTCATGGAGATGCAGGACGACATCGAGCACATCGCCAAGTCGGTCCGCGACGTGATGTGGCTCACCAAGGGCACCGGCGGCATCGGCCTCTCGGTCACCAAGCTGCGCGCCCAGGGCTCGCCCATCCGCTCCAACAACACCACCTCCACCGGCCCGATCCCGTTCATGCACACGATCGACTCGGTGCTGCGCGCGGTCAGCCGCGGCGGCAAGAAGTTCGGCGCCCTCTGCTTCTACATGGAGAACTGGCACCTCGACTTCCCGGAGTTCCTCGACCTCCGCCAGAACTCGGGCGACCCGTACCGCCGCACCCGCACCGCCAACACCGCGGTGTGGATCAGCGACGAGTTCATGAAGCGCGTCCAGAACGACGAGGACTGGTACCTCTTCGACCCGCTGGAGGTCGCCGACCTCAACGAGCTGTACGGCAAGGAGTTCTCCGAGCGCTACGCCGAGTACGTCGCGCTGGCCGAGGCGGGCGAGCTGCGCATGTTCAAGAAGATCAGCGCGCGCTCGCAGTTCAAGGACATCCTGATGAGCCTCCAGACCACCAGCCACCCGTGGCTGACCTGGAAGGACACCATCAACAACCGCGCCCTCAACAACAACACGGGCACGATCCACCTCTCCAACCTCTGCACCGAGATCACGCTGCCGCAGGACCGCGACAACGTGTCGGTCTGCAACCTGGCCTCCATCAACCTGTCGCGTCACCTGATCGACGGGAAGATGGACTGGGAGCGCATCGAGGCGAGCGCCCGCCAGGCCGTCCGCCAGCTCGACAACCTGATCGACATCACCGTGTCGAGCGTCGACGAGGCCGACTACTCCAACCAGCAGAACCGCGCGATCGGCCTCGGCGTCATGGGCTTCACCGACATCGTCGAGCGCCTCGGCTTCAGCTACGAGAGCGAAGAGGCATACGCCCTGATCGACGAGATCATGGAGCACGTCTCCTACGCGGCCATCGACGAGAGCGCCGACCTGGCCCGCGAGCGCGGCGCCTACCCGAACTTCGAGGGCTCGCGCTGGTCCCAGGGCCTGGTGCCCTACGACTCGATCGCGCTGACGGAGGCCGACCGCGGCGTCCCGATCACGGTCGACCGCACCATCCGCCTCGACTGGGACCGCCTGCGCGAGAAGGTCAAGGGCGGCATGCGCAACGCCACCCTGATGGCGATCGCGCCCACGGCCTCCATCGGCCTCGTCGCCGGCACCACGCCCGGCTTCGACCCGCAGTTCTCGCAGATCTTCAGCCGGTCGACCTCCTCGGGCAAGTTCCTCGAGGTCAACCGCAACCTGGTCGAGACGCTGCAGGAGCGCGGCATCTGGCAGGACGTCCGCGAGTCGATCCTGCGCTCGCAGGGCGACATCCAGGGCATCGCGGCGATCCCGGACGAGGTCAAGGCCACGTTCAAGACCAGCTTCCAGCTCTCGCCGTACGCCTTCATCGAGGTCGCGGCCCGCGCCCAGAAGTGGATCGACCAGGCGATCAGCCGCAACATGTACCTCGAGACGCGCGACCTCGGCGACATGATGGACATCTACTACGCCGCATGGGAGAAGGGCGTCAAGACGACCTACTACCTGCACATGAAGCCGCGTCACCAGGCCGAGCAGTCGACCGTCAAGGTCAACAAGGCCGAGGAGATCTCGGGAGCCCGCACCGGCTTCGCCACGGTGGGCGCCGGCGCTCCGGCCGCGGCTCCGGCCGTCACTGAGACCGCTCCGGCGGCCGCCCCCGCTCGCCGCGGGTTCGGCTTCGGTGGACTGACCTCCAATGGGGGTGACAAGTAATGAACAGCACCAAGATCGAGGAGTACTACGTGCCGGTCGACCCGATGGACGACCTGCAGTGCGAGTCCTGCCAGTAAGCCCGTAGCGTCGAGACAGAGAAGAAGAGAGAAGCACATGGGCATCCTGGGAACGGGAATCGAGGAGGGCCTCCTCCTCAAGCCGGTGAAGTACCAGTGGGCGATGGACCTCTACGACCAGGCCGTCGCGAACACCTGGTTCCCGAACGAGATCCAGCTCGGCGAGGACATCGCCGACTTCAAGCGGATGACCGACGAGGAACGCCACGCGGTCACCTTCCTGATGAGCTACTTCAACCCGAACGAGCTCCTGGTGAACAAGGCGCTGGCCTTCGGCGTCTACCCTTACATCAACGCGGCCGAGGCGCACCTCTACCTCGCCAAGCAGATGTGGGAGGAGGCGAACCACTGCATGTCGTTCGAGTACGTCCTGGAGACGTTCCCGATCGATCGCGAGCAGGCCTACAACTCCCACGTCGACATCCCGTCGATGGCCCGCAAGGAAGAGTTCGAGGTCGGCTTCATCAAGCGGATGACCGAGCAGACGCTCGACATCACGACGACCGAGGGCAAGCAGGACTTCATCCGCAACCTCGTGGCCTACAACGTGATCCTCGAGGGCATCTGGTTCTACTCGGGCTTCATGGTGGCGCTGTCGTTCCGCCAGCGGAACCTGCTGCGCAACTTCGGCTCGCTGATCGACTGGGTGGTGCGCGACGAGTCGCTGCACCTCAAGTTCGGCATCAACCTGATCCTGACGGTGCTGGAGGAGAACCCCGACCTGCAGACGCCGGAGTTCGCGAACGAGATCCGCCAGATGATCCTCGACGCCGTCGAGATGGAGGAGCAGTACAACCGCGACCTCCTGCCCGGCGGCATCCTGGGTCTGAACGCCAACTACATCAACCAGTACGTCCGCTACCTGGCCGACCGCCGCCTGGAGGAGCTGGGCTTCGAGGCCGAGTACAAGGTCTCCAACCCGGCCAAGTGGATGGCGACCGCCAACGACACGCTCGAGCTGGTCAACTTCTTCGAGTCGACCAACACCTCGTACGAGTCGAACGCGAAGGCGTCGAGCGGTCGCTGAGATGACGGTGCGGAATTCTCCGCTGATCACCGCCGCCGCGCTGGACGCCGCTTCCGGGACCGAGTCCCTGTGGAGCGGCGCCGGCCGGCGGCGGTCGACGTTGCGGATCCTCGACGTGCGCTGGAAGCTCGGCGGTCCTCCCGGGGCGGAGGAGTTCGCCAGGGGGCACATTCCCGGAGCGGTATACGTCGATCTGGACACCGAGCTGGCCGGCCACGGCGTGCCGACGGACGGCCGGCATCCGCTGCCGGACATCGAGGCGTTCCAGGCGTCCGCGCGCCGGTGGGGTGTGAACGACGGGGACAGCGTCGTCGTCTACGACGATGTCTCCGGCACCTCGGCCGCCCGGCTCTGGTGGTTGCTGCGGCACGCCGGTTTCGAGGACGTGCGGGTGCTCGACGGTGGCTTCGCGGCCTGGATCGCGTTCGGCGGCGGTGTCGACACCACCAGCGCGACACCGATTCCCGGAACGGTGCAGCTCGCGTACGGCTCGCTCCCGACGCTCGACGCGGACGACGCCGCTGCCTTCCCGGCGAACGGCGTGCTGCTCGACGCGCGCGCGGGCGAGCGATTCCGCGGCGAGGTGGAGCCGGTCGATCCGCGGGCGGGGCACATCCCCGGAGCCGTCAGCGCGCCAACCGCCGACACCATCGGGCCCGACGGGCGGATGCTGAGCGCCGAGCGGCTCGCCGAGCACTTCGCCGGGCTCGGTGTGACCTCCGGCAGCGCGACCGGCGTCTACTGCGGCTCCGGCGTCACCGCCGCGCACGCCGCGCTCGCGATGGAGGCCGCGGGCCTGCCGGTCCCCGCGCTGTATCCGGGCTCGTTCTCCGCCTGGTCCAACGACCCGGCGCGGCCCGTCGCGATGGGCGCCGCGTAATACGTCGACACAGCCCGTGCGCATCCCGGCGCACGCGCCTATCGTTCCTGCATGACCGCACTCGATCTGATCCCCGCCTCCGCCCCCGGGAACCTCCCGCTGGGCGAGGTGTGCGACTCGGCGGCGGCGCTCATCGGCAACACCCCGATCGTCGAACTGCATTCGCTCCCGTCCGGGCTCGACGTCCGGGTCCTGGTCAAGCTGGAGGGGCGCAACCCCGGCGGGTCGTCCAAGGACCGCATCGCGCTCAGCATGATCCGCTCCGCGGAAGCGGCCGGCGCGCTCGCCCCCGGCGGCACCATCGTGGAGGCCACCAGCGGCAACACCGGCATCGGCCTGGCCCTGATCGGCCGGCTCACCGGCCACCCGGTCGTCATCGTGCACGCCTCCGACATCTCCGACGAGAAGCGCAAGGTCCTCGCCGCCTACGGCGCGCGCCTGGTGGAGGCGGACTGGGAGGCCGGACCCGACGACCCCGCCAACCCGCGCGCGGTCGCCGACCGGATCGCCGCGGAGACCCCTGGCTCGTGGCGCCCCGCCCAGTTCGCGAACACCGCGAACCCGGAGGCGCACTACCGCGGCACCGGCCCGGAGATCTGGCGGCAGACCGCCGGCCGGGTGACGCACTTCGTCGCGGCCATCGGCACCGGCGGCACCGTGAGCGGCACCGGACGCTACCTCAAGGAGGTCAGCGGCGGCGCCGTCGAGGTGCACGGCGCCAACCCCGCAGGCTCGACCTACGACGGCGGTACGGCCGGCCGCATCCTGGTCGACGGCGTCGGCACGGCCTGGCCGCGCGAGTTCTGGCCGCAGACCTTCGACCCGAGGGTGGTGGACGAGGTCCACACGGTCGAGGATGGTGTGGTGTACCGCACGCTCCGCCGGCTCGCCGCCGAGGAGGCGCTGCTGCTCGGACCGTCGTCGGCGCTCGCTGTCGCGACGGCCCTGCGGGTGGCGCGGGAGGCGCGGCCCGGGTCGGTCATCGTGGCCATCGCCCCGGACGGCGGCACGAACTACCTGACCAAGGCCTTCGACGCGGACTGGCTGACCGCAGCCGGCGTCGGCGTCGACTGAGTCCGCGGCACACGAGCACCACGACACGACGGCCGCTCATGCGGCCACAGGCAACACTACGGACAGCAACACGGACAGCAGGGAACGCATGGCACTCCTCCACTTCGGCTGGTTCCTCGGCGCGGGCTTCGGCGTCCAGGGCTGGGGCGACCCGAGCTACGGCGTCGGCTACGACTGGAAGCAGCCGCCGATCTACCAGGACGCCGCGCGCGCCTTCGAGGGCGCCGGCTTCGACCTCTTCATCATCGAGGACGGCGTCGCGGTCCCCGACACCTACGGCGGCTCCGCCGAGGTGAATCTCGCCGCCGCGCGCTTCGTCCCGAAGCACGACCCGCTGCCGCTGGTGCCGTACCTGCTTGGCGCGACCTCCCGGCTCGGCGTCGTGCCGACCCTGAGCGCGAGCTTCTACGAGCCGTTCACCGCCGCCCGCCTGCTCAGCACGCTGCAGCACTTCGCCGGAGGCCGGCTCGGCTTCAACGTCGTGACCAGCGGCTCCGACCTCGCCGCGCAGAACTACGGCCTGGACAAGCAGGTCGAGCACGACCTCCGCTACGACCGCGCCGACGAGTGGGTGGACGTCGTCCGCAAGCTCTGGCGGAGCTGGGAGCCCGACGCGATCGTGGAGGACGTCGCGGGCGGCGTCTTCGCCGACCACCGCAAGGTGCACACGATCGACCACGAGGGCCGGTTCTTCCGCGTCCGCGGTCCGCTCAACACCGCTCCCGCCGCCGAGGACCCGGTGATGGTCCAGGCGGGAGCGTCCGGCCGCGGACGCGACTTCGCGGGCAAGAACTCGGACGTGGTGCTGGCGCTGGCCTCCACCCCCGAGCGGATGCGCGAGTACCGCGACAGCATTCGGGAGGTCGCGGTGCAGCACGGCCGGCCGGCCGACGCCGTGAAGGTGCTGTTCGTGGTCCAGCCGATCCTGACGGCCAACGCCGAGGAGACCGCGAGCGTGCGCGCCGCGCGCGCCGAGCTGACCCAGGCGGCGATCGACGAGCAGCTCCAGTCGATCAGCTACCTGACCGGCGTCGACTTCAAGACCTTCGACCTCGATGCGCCGCTGCCGGAGGTCACCACCAACAGCAACCGCGGCACGCTCGACAACTTCGTGTCCTCGGCTCCGGCCGGTTCCACGCTCCGGGAGATCCTGCAGACCCGCGCCAAGAAGGACGGCCTGGCGATCATCGGCACCGCCGACGAAGTGGCCGACCACTTGGGCGAGCTGGGCGAGGCCGTCGGCGGCGACGGGTTCCTCTTCACCGGCCAGGTGCACCCGGCCAATGTGCACCGCACTCTCGACCCGCTGGTGCCCGCGCTGCGGCGGCGCGGCCTGCTGCGCACCGAGCTCGGCGATGGCGGGCTGCGGCAGAACCTGGCCGACTTCTGACATGCGCACCGTCCGGTTCGGCGCAGAGGCGCCGTCGGTCTCCGACATCGTGGCGGTCGCGGAAGGTGCGCCGGTGGAGCTCGACGGCGACGCGCGTGCGACCATCACGGCCTCCCGCGCCGTCGTGGATCGCGCCATCGAGTCCGGCGAGGCGGTCTACGGCCTGAACCGCCGGCTCGGCGCGGGGCGCGACGACACGGTGGAGGCCGACGACCTGGCGGCCTTCCAGCGCCGCACCATCGCGAACCACCGCGGCGGCATCGGCGAACCGCTGACCGAGACCGAGGCGCGCGCCGTCGTCGCCGCCCGGCTCGCCGGGTTCACGCGCGGGGGAGCGGGCGTGCGGCCGGAGCTGGCCGAGGCGTACGCGGCGCTGCTGAACGCGGGCGTGACGCCGCGCATCCCGTCGCGCGGCTCGGTCGGAGCGGCGGACCTGACCGCGCTGGCTGAGGTCGCCGCGGTCGTCATCGGCACCGGCACCGTGCTCCGCGACGGCGGAGCGCTGCCTGCTGCGGAGGCGCTGGAGGCCGCGGGCCTGACGCCGATCGAGCTGGCGCCGCACGAGGCGCTCGCCGCCCTCAGCGCCAACGCACTGAGCGTGGGCGTCGGCTCGCTCGCCGCCGTGGCAGCCCGGCAGCTCGCGGAGGCCGCCGACCTGGTCGTCGCCCTGTCGCTGGAGGCGGTCGCCGCCCACGGCCCCGCGGGCAACCTCAGCCCGTACGCGGAGGCCGTGGCCGAGGCGCGCGGAGGCGACGGCCAGCGGGCGTCGGCGCACGCGATCCGCGCCGCGCTGTCGGGCAGCGCCCTGGAGGCGCCCGGCCGGACGGTCAGCGTGCAGGACCCGCTCGCCTTCCGAACGGCGCCACAGCTGCACGGAGCGCTGCGGGAGGCCGTCGCGCGCCTCCGGTCGGAGCTGGAGGTCGAGCTCGCCGCGCGCACGGAGAACCCGGTGGTCGACCTCCCGAGCGGCCGGCTCGTCTCCGGCGGCAACTTCCAGGCCCTCCCGCTGGCGCTCGCGCTGGAGAACCTGCGCCTCGCCCTCGCGCACGTGGCGGAGGCCTCCGAGCGCCGCGCCGCCGCCCTCTCGCTCGCGCTCGCGCCCGCCCGCAGGGAGGGCCGGACGCGCGTCCCCGGCCTGCTGCTCTACGCGGCGGCGGACGCCGTCGCCGAGGTGCGCCAGCTCGCGGCGCCGGCCACGCTCGGCAGCTCGACGCTCTCAGGCGTGGAGGACCATGCGACCTACGCGCCGCTCGCGCTCCGTCTCCTGCAGCGGTCGCTCGCGCTGACCGGCGACGTCCTGGCGGTCGAGGCGCTGCACGCCGCCGACCTGCTCGGCGTGCTCGACGCGGCGCCCACCGGAGCGGGCACGCGGCCGCTCGCCTCCGCGCTCACCGCGGCGCTCGCCGCTGACGCGGCCCCCGCCGCCGCGCTCGTCGCCGAAGCAACGCACCTCCTCCTCGGCTGACGCCGCGCATTCGTGCCGAATGTCGCGATTGCCGTCCCGATACGCGACATTCGCGCCGAATCGCGAGTTGCGCGAGTCAAGGCGACATTCGGCACGAATGTCGGTTTTGCCGTCGCGTATCGCGACATTCGTGCCGAATCGTGCCAAGCGCGACTCCCCACATTCGTGGCGAATCGCGCGAGGGCGGCCTACAGGTCCTTGCGGAACCCGAGGTACGACACGGCCTCCCAGTCGCCGTCGAGGTCGAACAGCGGCGAGTAGCCGAGCGAGATGTACAGAGCGACGGCCTCCGGCTGGCGCGCCCCCGTGGTGAGCACGACCGTCCCGACGCCGCGGCGCGCAGCCTCGGCCTCCAGTTCGCTCATCACCCGACGGGCGAGGCCCTGGCGGCGGAACCCGGAGTGCGTCCAGACCCGCTTGACCTCCACGGTGTCGTCGTCCTCCCGCATGAAGGCGCCGCCCGCGACGGGCGTGCCGTCCGCGTCCACCAGCAGCAGGAAGGTCCCGCCCTCCTCGGCCGTGAAGCGCTCGGCCGGGTAGCGCGACAGCTCCGCCGAGGAGGGGATGCCGTCGTTGAATCCGTAGCGCTCGTCGTACTCGCGCGACAGCTCCTCGACCAGAGGTGCGGCGAGCGGATCGTCGGGGCGGGTGACGACCACGCGGGCCGTCGCGGCGAGGCCGGATTGCGGTTGGATCACGACCCGACCCTAGCGCGGCACGGCGTGGCGCGCGCATTCGATGACGCCGCGCGACCCAGACGACGGATTCCGCGCAAGGAAACACGAAATCTCTGCGAAACTTGCAGGAAAACTGGCGTTTCGCGCGCGAATTAGTATGCGTATAACGCATCGGGCCTGGGGTATCCTCCCCTTACCCCTCCTGCAACCCTGCACCAGGAAGAAGGACAACTACCATCATGCGCATCCGTTCCGTGGCCCCCGTGGCCGCCCTCGCCGCCGTCGCAGCGCTCGCGCTGTCCGGCTGTGTCGACAACTCCACCCCCTCGTCGAGCGGCTCAGCGTCGAGCGCCGCGTTCGACGTGAAGAAGGACGACTCGCTCGCGAACAGCCTCCCGTCGAAGATCAAGTCGGCGGGCGTTCTGACCGTCGGCATGGACGACACGTACCCGCCCAACGAGTACAAGGACGACAACGGCAACCCCGCCGGCTGGGAGGTCGACTTCACCAACGCCATCGGGCAGAAGCTCGGCCTGAAGATCAACTACGCGATCGCCAAGTTCGACAACATCATCCCGAGCATCACCGGAGGCAAGGACGACTTCGGGATGTCCTCGTTCACCGACACCGTCGAGCGCGAGAAGCAGGTCGACTTCGTCAACTACTACAACGCCGGCATCCTGTGGGCGTCCGCCAAGGGCAAGAACGTCGACCCGGACAACGCGTGCGGCATGAAGGTCGCCGTCCAGTCGACCACCTACGAGGACACCGACGAGGTCCCCGCCAAGTCGAAGGCCTGCACCGACAAGGGCAAGCCGGCCATCCAGGCGCTCCGCTACGACAACCAGGACGACGCCACCAACGCGGTCATCCTCGGCAAGGCCGACGCGCTCAGCGCCGACTCGCCCGTCACCCTGTACGCGGTCTCGAAGTCGAACGGCAAGCTCCAGGCCGCCGGCAAGACCTTCGACGTCGCGCCGTACGGCATCCCGGTCGCGAAGAACTCCGACCTGACGCCGGTGCTGCAGAAGACCGTCCAGGCCCTGATCGACGACGGCACCTACAAGAAGATCCTCGACAAGTGGGGCGTCGCCGACGGCGGCGTCACCAAGGCCGACCTCAACGCCGCGTCGAAGAGCTGACCATGTCCCAGGGCAATCCGGCCGGTCCGGCGACGGGGGCAGCCCCGTCGCCGGCCGGCGCCCCGCCGTCTGAGCCGATCAAGGCGATCAAGCTCCGCCACCCCTGGCGGATCGTGTTCGCGGTCGTGCTCATCCTGCTGTTCGTCTGGTTCGTGATCGACGCCTCGCAGCGCTCCGCCTACGGCTGGCAGTACGTCGGCAAGTACGTCTTCGACAAGCGCATCAGTGCTGCTGCGCTCGTGACCCTCCAGCTCACGATCTACTCGATGGTCATCGGCGTCATCCTGGGTCTCGTGCTGGCCGTGATGCGGCTCTCGCCGAACCCCGTCGTCAAGTCCGTCGCCTGGCTCTACCTCTGGGTCTTCCGCGGCACGCCTGTGTACGTGCAGCTGGTGTTCTGGGGCCTGTTCTCGCTGATCTACCCGCACATCTTCCTCGGCGTCCCGTGGACGAACCTCGGCGTCAGCCTCGACCTCGGCTTCATGCAGAACGCGTTCATCATCGCGATCGTCGGCCTCGCGCTCAACGAGGCCGCGTACATGGCGGAGATCGTGCGCGCCGGGCTCCTCTCGGTCGACAACGGCCAGGAGGAGGCGGCGACCGCGCTCGGCATGTCGTGGTGGCAGACGATGACCCGCATCGTCATCCCGCAGGCCATGCGCGTGATCATCCCGCCGACCGGCAACGAGGTCATCTCGATGCTGAAGACCACCTCGCTGGTCGCGGCGATCCCGCTCACCACCGACCTCTACGGTGTCGCGCGCGACATCTCGGCGGTCACCTACACGCCGATCCCGCTGCTGATCGTCGCCTCGCTGTGGTACCTGCTGTTCACCTCGATCCTGATGGTGGGCCAGTACTTCCTCGAGAAGCGGTTCTCGCGCGGCGTCAACATGCGCCGGCCGGACAACAAGGAGCCCGCGCTCGCCACGGGCGCCCTGCCCGCCGCGGGCGCGCCCGACGGCAACGACCTGGGAGGCAAGGGATGACCGACACGAAGACCGGCGTGACGCCCATGGTCCTGGCCGAGGGCGTCTCCAAGAGCTTCGGCTCGAACGAGGTGCTCAAGTCCATCTCGCTGTCCGTCCGCCCGGGCGAGGTGCTCTGCATCATCGGCCCGTCCGGCTCGGGCAAATCCACCTTCCTGCGCTGCATCAACCACCTGGAGCGCGTGGACGCCGGCCGCCTGTCGGTCGACGGCCAGGTGGTCGGCTACCGCCAGCACGGCGACAAGCTCTACGAGCTGAAGCCGAAGGAGGCGTCCCGCCAGCGCCGCGAGATCGGCATGGTGTTCCAGCGCTTCAACTTGTTCCCGCACATGACTGCCCTCGAGAACATCATCGAGGCGCCGATCCGGGTGAAGGGCCTGCCGAAGGCGCGCGCCGTGGAGCGGGCGAACGAGCTGCTCGTGCGCGTGGGCCTGGCTGACAAGGGCGACCACTACCCGTCGCAGCTCTCCGGTGGCCAGCAGCAGCGCGTGGCGATCGCCCGCGCGCTGGCGATGGACCCGAAGCTGATGCTGTTCGACGAGCCGACCTCGGCGCTCGACCCCGAGCTGGTCGGCGAGGTGCTCGACGTGATGAAGGGCCTGGCGGCCTCCGGCATGACGATGGTCGTCGTCACCCACGAGATGGGCTTCGCCCGCGAGGTCGCGGACGAGCTGGTCTTCATGGACGGCGGCGTCGTGGTGGAGTCCGGCGACCCGCGCGAGGTGCTGGCCAACCCGCAGCACCAGCGCACGAAGGCCTTCCTGTCGAAGGTGCTCTAGCCCGGGAGCTCCCGTCAACGCACGCAGAGCGGGCGTCGTGACCGTCTGACACAATCGTCGGATGGACAACGACGCCCGCTCTTCCCGTCCCGTCGTCTTCATCACCGGCGCGAGCCGTCCGGACAACATCGGGGCGGCGATCGCCCGCACCCTGGCCTCGCTCGGGTGGGACGTCGCGTTCGCCTTCTGGGACGACTACGACGCTTCGATGCCGTGGGGCGCGCCGGAGCGCGGCCACGACGCCTTCGCGGACGAGCTGCGCGCCTTCGGCGGCCGGGCCCTCCCGGTCGCGGTCGACCTCTCCCACCCCGAGGCGCCCGCGCGCGCGATCCAACGCGTCCGCGCCGGCCTCGGGCCGATCCAGGCGCTGGTCGCCAGCCACGCGCACTCCGTCGACAGCGGGTTGCTCGATACGAGCGTGGAGGCGTTCGACCGGCACTTCGCGGTGAACACCCGCGGCACCTGGCTGCTGATCAAGGCGTTCGCCGAGCAGTTCGAGGCGCCCGCGGAGGCCGGCCCCGCGCTCGGCCGCATCGTCGCGCTGACCAGCGACCACACCGCCCACAACCTCCCGTACGGCGCCAGCAAGGGCGCGCTCGACCGCATCGTCATCGCCGCCGCAGTGGAGCTCGCCCACCTCGGCATCACCGCCAACCTGATCAACCCCGGCCCGATCGACACCGGCTGGATGACGCCCGACCTCGCGGAGGATCTGGCCGCCGAGACCGCCCTCGGGAGGCTCGGGAGGCCGCGGGATACGGCCGACCTCGTCGCCTTCCTGCTGTCGGCGTCGGGCGGCTGGATCAACGGCCAGCTGCTGCACTCCAACGGCGGGTTCCACCTGCCGGTCTAGCCGCCCGTCGAGCGCCGCTCCTAGGCGATCCCTGCGGCGACGAGCGAGGGGGTGAGGAATGTCGGCACCGCACGGGGCCTGGGGTCAGGTGTGCGAGTCGTTCGGAGGAAGATCATCGAAGACGGGTGGCACCACGCCTCTTGCGGCGCGGGATGCAATGATTCCTCCGACGATTACGCCGAGCAGCAGGATTGTCGTGCTTGCGGTTTGCCCTACGCCGCGGGCGCTCTCGGGCAGCACGATACTGATGAGGCTTCCGGCCACCGCGCCGCTGGCGCCGATCCAGACGGGGACACGGGCGGCGGCGTGACCTCGCTGCCAAGCCTCGTCGGAGGACATCACAGATGAAACTCGAAGGCCGATCAGGCTGTTTATGCCTAGGCGCCCGCGTGCTGCTGCTTCGATCGAAACGATAGCGGCAAGGGAGCTCGCGATGACAATCAGACTCACAAATATCATCACACAACCCTACACTTCTACATTGAGAATGTCAGTAGTGATACGTTGAAGCATCGACGGTCTCCGCGCTGTCGTGGGCTAGTCCCGCGCGGAAGGCGAGGTGGCCGCTCGTCTTCGCAACAACGAAAGAAACACACATGAATAAGTATATAAAATTTGCCATCATCAGTGCATCGGCCTTTGCCCTGGTGGTCGCTGGGACCACCTCCGCGAACGCGAGCGAGCCCACTGCGGCGAGCCGACCGGCGGAGGTAAGCGAAACGTCGTATTCGGGTCGGGACGTGATTGGGCTTCTTGCCTTCGGCGCTGGGCCGATTGTGGATGCTCATCCCGAGCTTGAGCTTTACGCACCAACAAGCGATGAGGTGTCGGACTCGACGATCGACGAGGTGTACGAGCTCTATGTGAAGGTGGAGCCGGAATTCGATTCCATCGTGACAGAGCCACTGCAGTCGGGCGATCCGAGGCAGGCGGAGGCAGCACTCGCTTCGTTTGCTGATGTATCACTCGACGTGGCGGACGAACTGGGAATCGAGGTTCCTCAGGAGGTCCGGATCGCGCCGATGGCTGCTGTCCTCTTCGTCGTGGTTGTTGCTGCCGTCGCGGGCGCGGTGGTCGGCACCGTGCTCGGTGCCGTGAACATTCGGTACGCGGTCAACACCGTCGAGTGGTGGGGTGCTGGCACGGGCGCCAGCGTGATCACTGATCAGAAGCGCGCAGCCGGGTTCGCAAAGGCTCTGGGGAAGTAACTTGGGGCTCCCTCGAGTAGCTGATTCCGAGGGTGCTAAGAGTTTGGACAGGGCGCTCTGGTCGTTTGCCGGCGCCCTGTCCGCACTTTTGGTTTGGATCGGTACCAGCGTCTTTTTTACACTCCCTGACAATGTCTTGAGCAGTCCGGACCCCAGGTACAGGGCAGTACGTGCTGCTTTCGCAACGGTTTCGCCGCAGGCATGGGGCTTCTTCACGAATCCGCCTCAGTCTGAAGAGCTGGGGATATATCGATCACCGTCACTTGAGTCTTTGCTGCAAACGCCCCAAAACCGAATCGAGAACTTGTTCGGGCTTAGCCGTGCTCAGCGGGCCCAAGGTCCCGAAATCTCCATCCTCGCTGACGAAGCGAAGTCCTGGCAGAACTGTGGGTTGAAGCAGACTCGGAGCGAGTGCCTGCGCGCCGCTTCGGAATTGAAACCTCAGCACGTCGACGTGCAGATCCGCCACAGAACAGTGTGTGGTTCGGTCGTGATTGCGAAAGAAAAGTACACACCGTTCGAGTATCGAGAGTTTGCCCTGCCAGATCACACGATCGATTCATACGCAAGATTGGATGTTCGTTGTCACTGAGTGCAGCCCACCGAGATCGTCGCCGACTGCGACATGCGCTCGAAACCTTTGACATCCGCCGCGTGACCTTTAGCGTGTTTCGCGCTGGGTTCGCCCTGGCGCAGATACTGTATCTCGCGTTCACGCCATACGACGCGTTGATGCAAACAGTGCTGGGAACGGGGAGCACTCCCGATTGCGATGGACTTCGAGGGATCTCAGCACTGTGCGTAGGAGGAGACGCCGTCCCCGACGGAACAAGGATCATAGTAATCAGCGCCCTTCTCTTGCTCGTTGTGGTGGGGTTCTTGCCTAGAGTCATGTCTGTGGTTCATGCATGGATCGCGGTTTCACTTTCCATTGGAATTGCTCTTCCCGATGGGGGTGACTCCCTTGCGGCCATCGCCACAATAATCCTGGTTTTCGTTGCGTTTTCGGACAACCGCTTGTGGGCTTGGGCGCGCCGCACAGAGCCGCTTGGCCCTACCGCCCGGGGGGTGGGATTCGCCGGCGTGGTAGCCCTTCGCCTGCAGGTCGCAATTGTCTATCTGAACAGCGCGTTCGCGAAATTCGGCGTCGAGGACTGGGCCAACGGATCGGCCGAATACTACGTGTCACGAAGTTACATGTTCGGAGCCTCGGGCCTCATCGGCGACGCGTTGCATAGTGTCACATCGAATCCGCTCTTGCTTGCGGCTATCACGTGGGGCGTGCTTCTGTGTGAAATCGCCATCGGAATCTGCATTCTTCTTGGAACCACTGGGAGGAGAGTTGCTTTTGTCCTCGCCCTGCTACTGCACGCAGGCATCATTCTGACTATTGGCCTTTGGAGTTTCGGGATGATCATGATCTCGTTCGTGGGCATCGCTGCAATGCCAACTTCTCGGCGGGACAAATTCTTCAATGCTCCATCATGGGTCGGCCCCGGTAGGCAGCGGATCGGGGCGATGTGAAGTCCAAACGCGCGACGAGAAGGCCGGCCGTTCGCGCGATTGCAACCTTGACGCAGCTGACGATGCTGGCGTGGTCGCTGGTGGGCTGCGCCGTGCCGTCCGACATTGCGACTGGCACGTCGTCCCCGTCGAACCTTTCCCGGACAGAGACGCGCCTCCATTGGATTGTCGACAAACTCAACTCGACGGAACAACTGCGCGGTGAGGACCTCGCACCGGAACTCGACACGGCAAGCTTCTCACCGGAGGATGCTGAGCGACTTCTTACGTATCTGAACTCGGTGATACGCCCGCAGGGTCCCTTTGTCGTCGTCCGCTTCCAGCGGCTCCCTGGGGGCGACGACGGCCTGGTTGCGTTGCTTCGGAGTCGATGGGGAATCCTCACTGACCTCACCTTTACCTCCTCGACTGATGGGAAGGTGGCTTCGTGGTTCTTCGCGGCCTCAGAATCAATCCCACCTCCCGCCACTTCGTTTGAGGAGATCAAACGCCGGCTGAAAGAGATCTCCCCGGAGACAAGTCTCCTCGTTCAGCGTTCTCGGTCCGGAAGGCAATTGACGGACGTCGGGCTGCACTCTGCCGAAGTCAAGCCCATGTCTTCAATCTTCAAGCTCTACGTCCTTGGAGCGGTCGCAGCTCAGGTTGGCGACGGCACGCTCAGCTGGAAGGACCAGGTCGTGGTCAGCGACGACAAGAAGAGCCCCGGAACCGGAACCCTCCGGGACACCCCCGCCGGAACACATATCTCCGTTCACGACGCGGCGAAAGCAATGATCGGAACCAGTGACAACACCGCGGCCAACATCCTTATGGATCTGGTCGGAGAGAAGGCACTCACGCGCGCCGTCGAGGACCTCGGGCACCACGACCCGAAACTGCTCAGTCCGTTCCTATCTCCGCATGACATGTTCGGGCTTACCGCCGGGAGGAACACGGACGTGGCGGCAAGTTGGGCTACTTCAGACCAGGAGACAAAACGAGCCATCATCGCGTCGCTGGGTGAGGAGCACGTCGAACCGAGCGCCATGGCCAGCGACCGCGCTTTCTGGACTCAAGGTCTCGATTGGTTCGCCAGTGTCGAGGACATCTCCCAAGCATTTCGCAAGCTGCGATTGATGGTCTCGAAGGATCCCAAACTCGGCGAAGTCCTCGAATCTACGATCAATGGTCCGGCCATTGATCAGCTTGCGTTTCTGTCTTCCAAATCTGGTTCCGCGCCGGGGGTCCAGTCAACAGCTTTGATGGCGGAGCTGAAAGACGGAACTGTTGTTACCGCGGTGGCGCAAGTCGTTCTCCGGGATGGTGTAGAGATGCTGGATTTACGACGAGATGAAATTTCGAGCCTGGTTGCCGATGCGCTACGTATCGCCTCACGGCGGACCAGCGGCGGTTAGCCGCTCAATCCCCACCTGCCGGTCTAGCCGCCCAGCACCTTCCGGATCCGCTGGATCGACACCGTCTCCGCCGTCCCAAGCGACTGCGCGAACAGCGACACCCGGAACTCCTCCAGCATCCAGCGCGCGTGCACCAGGTTCTCCGGCGCGTGCGGCGCGGGCGGGATGCGCCCGCCCGCCTCCGTGTAGAGCGCCGTCGCCGTCTCCACCTGCGTCTGCCACGCGCGGTCGCGGCCCGGATTCGTCGGCAGCGCCTGCATGCGCTGCGTGATCCCGTTGAGGTAGCGAGGCAGGTGCGCGAGCTGAGTCAGCCCCGTCGCGGACACGAAGCCGGAGTAGACCAGGCCGGCGAGCTGCGTCTTCGCGTCGTTCAGGGCCGGGAGGTACGCCAGGGAGGTCGTCCCGCCGATCGCCTTCTCGGCCGCCCGCGCGGAGGTGAGGATGCGGGTGACGAGTGCCACCGTCTCGAACATCGAGTCCATGACGACGCCGGACACCCGGTCCCGCACCGCCTCGAACTCGGCGCGCATGAAGAGCTGGCCGTCCGGCTTCATCCGGTACAGCACCGAGTCGATCACCGCGAGCAGGCAGTCGTCGAACAACGCCTTCGTGTTCGGGTACGGGCTCGCGGCCAGCGTCAGCTTCTCGTTGGCCGTCAGGTGCTGCTGCACGTACGCGACCGGCGACGGGATGCTCGCCAGCAGCAGCCTTCTGACCCCGCCCGGCAGCGCTCGCGCCTGCTCGGTCGGCGTCGACATCAGCCGGATGCTCACGCTCGACCCGTCGTCCACCAGCGCGGGGTAGGCGCGGATGGTGTTCGTCGTGCCGCCCGGGCCCTTCTGCGTGGTGTCGAGGTGCCGGGGCAGCTCGTCCAGGTCCCAGGTCGTCAGTCCGGAGCGCTCGATCGCGTCGGGCTGGCGAGCCTCCGCCACGCGGGCGACCGAGTCGCGCGCCCGCGAGCGCAGCCGCTCCTGCAGCGCCATCAGGTCCTTGCCGCTGGCGAGCGGACGGCCGCGCTCGCCGATCACCTGGAACGTCGGCCGCAGGTGCGCGGGCAGCCGCTCCAGGTCGAAGTCCGCACCCGTCACCCGCGAGCCGGTCTGCCGCGAGATGGTGGCGGCGAGCGTGTCGGCGAGGGAGGCCGCGGGGCGGCGGCCGTCGTGCGCGTCCATCCCGGCCGCACTCGAGAGCTCCCCGAGCAGGCGCTTGGCCCAGTCGGCGGCGGGGACGACCTGGCGGCGGATCGCCTTCGGCAGCGACTTGATCATGGCCGTCACGAGATCCTGGCGGAGGCCCGGCACCTGCCAGTCGAAGCCGTCCGGAACGAGCCCCGCGAGCAGCGCCAGCGGCACCTGCACGGTCACACCGTCGTCCTCCGCGCCCGGCTCGAAGCGGTAGCGGAGGGTGAGCCGCTGGTCGCCCTGCCGCCACACCGGAGGGAAGGCCTCCTCGTCGATCCCGGCCGCGTCGTCCTCGAGCAGCGCCTCCGGAGTCATCGTCAGCAGGTCGGGGGTCTCGTTCCTGGCCTTCTTCCACCAGCCTTCGAAGGAGCGCGTCGAGACCACGTCGGCGGGGATGCGCGCGTCGTAGAACTCGAACACGGCCTCGTCGTCGTTGAGGATGTCGCGGCGGCGGGTGCGCTCCTCCAGCTCGCGCAGTTCCGCCAGCAGCTTGCGGTTGGCGCGGTCGAACGCCTGCCGCGAGTCCCACTCGCCGTCCACGAGCGCGTGCCGGATGAACAGCTCGCGGGACAGCTCGGCGTCGATCCGCGCGTACTGCACGCGGCGGCGCGGGATGATCGGGACGCCGTACAGCGTGACCCGCTCGTAGGCGACGACCGCGCCCTGGTTCTTCTCCCAGTGCGGTTCGCTGTACTGCCGCTTGCAGAGGTCGCCCGCGATCGGCTCGGCCCAGGCCGGGTCGACGGCCGCGTTCATCCGTGCGAACAGCCGGGAGGTCTCCACCAGCTCGGCGGACATGATCGCGTTCGGCTGCTTCTTGGCGAGCGCCGAGCCCGGGAAGATCACGAACCGGGCCTGCCGCGCGCCCAGGTACTCGGACTGCCGCTGGCCGCGCGCCGATCCCTTGTTTCCGGACTCGCGGATGTCCTTGAGACCCAGGTGCGACAGCAGCCCGGCCAGTAGCGACCGGTGGATGCCGTCCGGATTCACCGACGGCTCGCCGATGGTCAGCTCCAGCGGCTTGGCGAGCTGGCGCAGCTGCCGGTAGACGTCCTGCCACTCCCGCACCCGCAGGAAGTTCAGGTACTCGGCCTTGCACAGCCTCCGGAACGCGCTGGAGGACAGCTCGCGCTGCTGCTCCTCCAGGTAGTTCCAGAGGTTGAGCAGCGTGAGGAAGTCGCTGGTCGGGTCGACGAACCTGGCGTGCTTCTCGTCGGCGCTGCCGCGCTTCTCGACGGGCCGCTCGCGGACGTCCTGGATGGTGAGGCCGGCGACGATGGCCATGACCTCCCGGGAGGTGTTGTGCCGCTTGGACTCCACGACCATGCGGGCGAAGCGCGGGTCGATCGGGAGGCGGGCGAGCTGGCGGCCGATCCGGGTCAGCTCGATCCCGCCGGAGCGTGTGGAGGGCCTCGTCGCGCCCAGCTCCGCCAGCAGGTCGAGCCCGTCCTTGATGCCGCGCGAGTCCGGCGGCGTCAGGAACGGGAACGCCGCGATGTCCCCGAGCCCGAGCGAGATCATCTGCAGGATGACCGCAGCGAGGTTGGTGCGCAGGATCTCCGGCTCGGTGAACTCCGCCCGCTTCTCGAAGTCCTCCTGCGAGTACAGCCGGATCGCGATGCCGTCGCTGGTGCGCCCCGACCGCCCGGAGCGCTGGTTGGCGCTCGCCTGCGAGATCGCCTCGATCGGGAGGCGCTGCACCTTGGCGCGCGTGGAGTAGCGGCTGATGCGGGCGGTGCCGGCGTCCACGACGTACTTGATGCCCGGCACGGTGAGGCTGGTCTCCGCCACGTTGGTGGCGAGCACGACCCGCCGCCGGACGCCGGGCATGGTGGACGGCTGGAAGACGCGGTGCTGCTCGGCCGACGACAGCCGGCCGTACAGCGGCAGCACCTCGGTGCCCGGGAGGTTGCGGCCGCGGATCGCGTCGGCGGCGTCGCGGATCTCGTTCTCGCCGGAGAGAAAGACCAGCACGTCGCCCGACGCCTCGCGGGCCAGTTCGTCCAGCGCATCGTTGATGCCCTGCAGGTAGTCGCGGTCGGCGGCCGGCACGGGATCCGGGTCGTCCTCGTCGGCCTCCAGCGCCTCCGCGACCAGCGGCCGGTAGCGCAGCTCGACCGGATAGGTGCGACCGGAGACCTCCACGATCGGCGCGGGTGTGCCGTCGGCCGCGGCGAAATGCGCGGCGAAGCTCTCCGGGTCGATGGTGGCGGAGGTGATGATCACCTTGAGGTCGGGCCGTTTCGGCAGCAGCTCGCGCAGGTAGCCGAGCAGGAAGTCGATGTTGAGGCTGCGTTCGTGCGCCTCGTCGATGATGATCGTGTCGTAGGCGCGCAGCAGCCGGTCGCGGTGGATCTCGTTGAGCAGGATCCCGTCGGTCATCAGCTTGACGCGGGTCGCCGCCGAGACGCGATCCGTGAAGCGGACCTGGTAGCCGACCAGGTCGCCGACGCTCTGGCCGAGCTCTTCCGCGATCCGCTCCGCGATGGTGCGCGCGGCGAGCCGGCGCGGCTGGGTGTGGCCGATGCTCTCCCGCCCGAGTTCGAGGCAGATCTTGGGGAGCTGCGTGGTCTTGCCCGAGCCGGTCTCGCCGGCCACGATCACGACCTGGTTGTCGCGGATGGCGCGCGCGATGTCGTCCCGCTTCTGGCTGACGGGCAGCTCGGGCGGGAAGACGATGCGGGGGAGGGTGACCGGTGCGGACATGAGCCCTCCAGTCTATCCGTTTCGCTGGATTCAAAGCTCTTGTACATGCAGACTACTTTGTGCTACAAAGTGACCATGAACGAGAACCTGTCCGGAGACGCCAGGGAGATGCTCGACCTCATCGACGGTCAGCAGCGCCGCGTCGACCGTGGACTCCGCATCCCCGTCGTCTGGCTGTACACCGTGTGGGCGGTGGCCTGGCTGGTCGGCTTCCTCGCCCTGTACTTCGCGCAGCTGGGCCTGTTCGATCCGGTCGCCGCCGGCATCGTGTTCGCCGTGCTCATCGTCGGATCGATCGTCGCCTCGGCCGTGATCGGTTCCCGGATCGGCCGCGGCGTGCGCGGGGACTCGCAGTTCGCCGGCACGGTCTACGGCGTCTCCTGGTCGGTGTGCTCCGTCGCGTTCGCGCTGCTGGGCATCGGCCTGATCGCCGAGGGGATGCCGGGCGACCTCGCCGGCATCTACTTCCCGAGCGCCTACGCGCTCATGTGCGGGACGCTCTACCTCGCCGGAGCCGCGGTCTGGCACGACCGCTTGCAGCTCGTCCTCGGCCTCGCGCTCCTGGTGGTCGGCGCCGTCGCGCCGTTCCTGGGGCTCGGCCCGAACCTTCTGCTCATGGCCGTCGCGGGCGGCGTCGTCTTCGGAGCGGGCGCCCTCGTCACGCTCCGCACGCTGAGCCCGCAGCGGTGACCGCAGTGGACGAGCTCGACCCGGTCATCCACGCCGCCGCCCGCCTCAAGATCACCGCGACCCTGGCGACCGTCGCGGAGGGCGGCAGCATGTCGTTCCCGCGCCTCCAGGAGCTGCTCGACCTGACAGCGGGCAACCTCGCGACGCACCTGCGCAAGCTGGAGGACGCCGGTTACGTCGAGGTCGAGAAGTCGCACCGCGGACGCGTCCCCGTCACGTATCTCGCCCTCACCACGACGGGTCGCCGGGCGTTCGAGGACTACACGGCGACGCTGAAGGCGATCCTCGGGGCGTGACGGCGGCCCCCACCGCAAACGGGGCATTGTGGCAGCCCGCACCGTGACGTAGGTTTCCCTCAACCCGACCGGGTCACGTCACCGTCGACGAAGGAGCCCCGCCATGCCTCACGGCTACGCCACCATGTCCGTCGCCAGCATCCTGGCCGAGACCGCGCACCGGATGCCCGACAACGTGGCGTTGATCTTCAACGGCCAGGAGATCGCCTACCGCGACCTCTGGGACCAGACCCGCCGCTACGCCGGAGCGCTGCGCGACCTCGGCGTCGGGCCGGGGGACCGGGTGGCGCTCATGATCCCGAACGTGCCCGACTTCCCGCGCGCCTACTACGCGGTGCTGGCACTCGGTGCGGTCGTCGTCCCCATCCACGCCCTCCTCAAGGGCCAGGAGATCGAGTACGTGCTCCGCGACTCCGCCTCGAAGCTCCTGATCTGCGCCGCGCCGCTGCTGGCCGAGGGCGCGAAGGGCGCGGCGCTCGCCGGGGTCGACACCCTCTCGGTGCTGGTGCCGGACGAGCTGGTCGAGCAGCTGCCGTTCCCGCGGCTGGAGGACGCAGCGGAAGGCGCCGAGCCGATCGACACCTACGTGCCGCGCGACCCGGTGGACACCGCGACCATCCTCTACACCAGCGGCACGACCGGCAAGCCGAAGGGGGCGGAGGGCTGCCACTTCGCTCTCGTGGAGCAGGTGAACGTGCTGCTCTCCGGCACCTTCGACTTCGAAGCGACGGACCGCGTCCTCGGCTGTCTCCCGCTCTTCCACACGTTCGGGCAGACCTGTGTCATGAACATGGGGTTCCGCGCGGGCGCCGCGATCGTGCTCGTGCCGAAGTTCGACGGCGCGACCGCATTGCAGCTGCTCAACGCGCACGCCTGCACCATCATGACCGGCGTTCCGACGATGTACATCGCCCTGCTGGAGGCCGCCAAGACCAACCCGGAGCGCCCGCCGCTGCGTTACGGCCTGAGCGGCGGCGCGGCCATCCCCGTGGCCGTCATCGAGCGGATGAAGGAGGTCTACGGCATCGATATCCACGAGGGCTACGGCCTCACCGAGACCTCGCCGGTCGCGTCCTTCAACCACCGCGGGAAGCCGACCAGGGTCGGCACGGTCGGCCAGCCGATCTGGGGAGTGGACGTCGAGATCGCCGACCCGGAGGTGGACGACGCCATCCACCTGCTGCCGCGCGGCGAGCTGGGCGAGATCGTGATCCGCGGCCACAACCTCATGAAGGGCTACCTCAACCTCCCGGAGGCGAACGCGGAGGCCGTCGTGGACGGCTGGTTCCGCACCGGCGACCTCGGCACCAAGAGCGACGACGACTACATCACGATCGTGGACCGCAAGAAGGACATGATCGTGCGCAACGGCTACAACGTGTACCCGCGCGAGGTGGAGGAGGCGCTGTCGACGCATCCCGCTGTCGCGCTGGTCGCGGTGTTCGGCGTCGCGCACGACACGCACGGGCAGGAGATCATGGCTGCGGTCACGCTGATGCCGGGCGGCGAAGCGACGGCGGAGGAGCTGGTCGTGTTCGCCCGGGAGCGCGTGGCCGCCTACAAGTACCCGCGTCGCGTGGAGATCCTGGAGACCCTTCCGCTCGGCCCGAGCGGAAAGGTCCTGAAGCGCGAGCTCGTCGCCCGCTTCGAGATCATCCCCGCCCCCGAGGGGCACGTAGACGCCCCTAAAACCGCGGTTTAAGGGCAGTTACGTGCCCCTCGGCGCGGGTCAGGGCGCGGTGTCGAGGGTGCGGAGGCGGTAAGAGGAGTTGAGGTAGTACGCGGCCAACAGCGCGTAGCTGATGCAGGCGACCGCAGGCACGAACGAGTTCTCCGGCTTGCTGGCCAGCGCCCCGACGCAGGAGATGAAGGCCAGCACGGCGAGGATGGCGCCCAACCAGAACCCTGCCGCCGGCCGCGCGGTCGCCCGCCACCAGGGCCGCGGGTCCTCGCGGTTCTCCCCGGCGCCGCGGAAGGCGCGGGTGCCGACGATCACGTAGGCGACGTTCAGGATGGCGACGATCAGCACGTCCAGCGCCGCGTTGACGAGCCGGTCGATCACGAAGAAGTTGAGCGCCAGGATCAGGCCGAAGGCGCCCACGATGTAGATGATCTTCCCCGTGATCGTCGTGATTCTCACGGTGCGAGCCTAGCCGCGAAGGGGCCGGGCGCGGAGGACTCGCCTCCGCGCCCGGCGCGTTCACATCCCCTGGACGCGCTAGTTGACCTCGTTCGGGTGCGCGCTGACGCGGCCCTCGCGCTCCATGGCCGTGATCGCGGCGACCTCGGCGTCGGTCAGCTCGAAGTCGAAGACGTCGAAGTTCTCCGCCATCCGCTCGCGGCGGTTCGACTTCGGGAACACGATGTTGCCGGTCTGCAGGTGCCAGCGGATGACGACCTGCGCGGGGGTCTTGCCGTGCGCCGCGGCCGGGCCGGCGACCTCGGGAGCGTCGAACAGCGGGTACTTGCCCTGGCCGAGCGGGCCCCAGGCCTCGATGTGGATGCCGTGCTCGCGCGCGAACGCGGTGACCTCCGGCTGCTGGTGCGCCGGGTGGAGCTCGATCTGGTTGACGGCCGGCACGATCTCGGTCTCGGCGAGCAGCTTCTCCAGGTGCGGGACGAGGAAGTTGGAGACGCCGATCGCCTTGGCCCGGCCGGTCGCGGCGATCTTCTCCAGCGAGCGCCACGCCTGGACGAAGGTGTCCTTCTGCGGGGTCGGCCAGTGGATGAGGTAGAGGTCCACGTAGTCCAGGCCGAGCTTGGCGAGCGACTCGTCGAAGGCGGCCTCCGCGTCGGTCTGCCGGTCGTTCCAGAGCTTCGTCGTGACGAACAGCTCGTCACGCGGGATGCCGGAGGAGGCGATCGCGGCGCCCACGCCCTCCTCGTTGCCGTAGATGGCGGCGGTGTCGATGTGGCGGTAGCCCACCTCCAGCGCGTCGGTGACGATGCGGGTCGTCTCGGCCGGGTCGACCTTGAAGACGCCGAAGCCGAGCTGGGGGATCGTGGTGCCGTTGTTCAGGGTGAGGAGCGGGGTATTTGCGTGTGCAACCATATCGTCCACGATAGCAAGCCCCGGGGTCGGCCCTCGACCGGCTCCCGGGTCGTAGGGTGAGCGCATGACGAACCGGCTGGCGGGTGCGATCAGTCCCTACCTCCGTGCGCACGCGGAGAACCCGGTCGACTGGTTCCCGTGGGGGCCGGAGGCCTTCGCCGAGGCGCGGCGCCGCGACGTGCCGGTCATCGTCTCGATCGGCTACGCCACCTGCCACTGGTGCCACGTGATGGCGCGGGAGAGCTTCAGCGACCCGGCCGTCGCCGCACTCATGAACGAGCGGTTCGTGTCGATCAAGGTCGACAGGGAGGAGCACCCCGACGTCGACGCCGCCTACCTGTCGGCGGCGAGCGCCTTCACCGAGGGCCTCGGCTGGCCGCTGACCGTGTTCGCGACCTCGTCGGGCCGCGCGTTCTTCGCGGGCACCTACTTCCCGCCGGTCGGGATGGGAGGCCGGCCGTCGTTCACGCAGATCCTGGACGCGGTCGTCGACGCCTGGACGGAGCGCCGCGCCGAGGTGGAGTCCGACGCGGGCAAGGTGGGGGAGGCGCTCGCCTCGGCCGCGGCCCGGGCGACGACGGCCTCCGAGCTACCGGACGGCAGAGCGCTGGACACCGCGGTCGGCGCGCTCGCCGAGACGGAGGATCCGCTGTACGGAGGGTTCGGCGGCGCCCCCAAGTTCCCGGTCGCCCCGGTGCTCGGCTTCCTGCTCGACCGCCCTTCCGGCCGGGAGCTGGCTCAGCGGACCCTGCGTCGCATGGCCGACTCCCCGCTTCGCGACGCGGTCGACGGCGGCTTCTTCCGCTACGCCACCCGGCGCGACTGGAGCGATCCGCACTACGAGCGGATGCTGTACGACAACGCTCAGCTGCTCGACGCCTACGCCACGGCGTGGGCGCAGACCGGCGAGGAGTGGGCGGAGCGGACGGCCGACGGCGTCGCCGCCTTCCTGCTCGGGGTGCTCCGCCGGCCCGGCGGCGCGTTCGCGTCCGCGCAGGACTCCGAGAGCACGATCGACGGCGCCCGCGTGGAGGGCGGCTACTACCACGCGGACCCGGCCGAGCGGGCCCGGCTCACTCCTCCGGCGATCGACGAGAAGGTGCTCACCGGCTGGAACGGCTTCGCGATCGGCGCCCTCGCCCGCGCCGGCCGCATCCTGAACCGGCCGGCCTGGATCGTCGCGGCGGGGGAGGCCGCCCGCTCGGTGCTGGAGACGCACCGCCGGCCCGACGGCACGCTCGGCCGCGCGTCGGTCGACGGAGCGGTGTCGGACGCGGTGGCGACCCTGGAGGACTACGGCGGCCTCGCCGGCGGCCTGCTGGAGCTGGCGGCGGCGAGCGGGGACGTGGAGGCCGCGACCGCCGCCCGGGAGCTGGTCGACCTGTGCCTGGAGGCGGCCGACGGCGGCGACTGCCCGTTCGCCGTCCCCGGCGGCGGCGACCCGCTGCTGCAGTCGACCGGCCTCGCCGTGCGGGTCGACCCGTCCGAGGGCGCCTACCCGTCCGGCCTGACCGCGACGGCCTCCGCCGCCCACACGCTGTTCCTGATGACGGCCGGCCGCCGGTACGAGCGCGCGGCGCGGGAGGCCATGCGGCTCGTCGCGGGTCCCGCGGCGAGTGTGCCGAGCGCGTTCGGCGCCGCCCTGGCGCTGATGTCGCGGCTGGAAGGCGAGCCGCAGCAGCTCGTCGTCGTGAGCGAGCCCGCGGAGGGCGTTGCCGGGAAGCCGGACGCCGATCCCGAGGGCCTGGTCGCCGTCGCCCGCCGCCACCCCGCGGACCTGGTCGCGCTCGTGGAGGCATCCCAGGGCGCGGCGCTGGCGGAGGCGGGCTTCGAATTGTTCGCCGCACGCGGCACGCGCGACGGCCTCCCGACCGCCTACCTGTGCCGCGACTTCGTCTGCAAACTCCCGGTCACGACGCCCGCCGGGCTCTGAGCCGTCAGCGCACCACCCGGTACGTCAGGTGCGCCACCTCCGGCGTCACCCGCGACCGCAGCAACTCCAGCTGCAGCGACGGCACCCGGTCGAACACCCGCTCGCCCGCGCCGAGCGTGAGCGGCACCACGTGCAGCCGCAGCTCGTCGACGATGCCGGCCCAGAGCGCCTGGTTCAGCGTCTCCGCCCCGCCCGCGATCGCGACGTCCGCGTCCCCGGCGGCGGCGCGCGCCCGGTCGGCGGCCGAGTGGATGCCGTCGGTGACGAACTCGAACACCGTCCCGCCCTCCATCGGGATGGGCGGGTGGTCGTAGTGGGTGAGCACGAACACCGGCGCGTGGTACGGCGGATCCTCGCCCCACCAGCCGCGCCAGTCGCCGAACGTGTCGCCCTCCGGCGGCCAGTCGCCGCGCACCGGGCCGAACATGTTGCGGCCCATCACGTAGGCGCCCGCCGCGGTGATCGCGGCGATCTCCTCCGTGTGCGCGTCGGCGTACTCGAACATCCAGGTGTGCAGCCGCTCCACCCCGCGCTCGCCGAGCGGGTTCTCCAGCGACTGGTTGGGCCCGGCGGCGAACCCGTCGAGCGAGACGGCGATATCGGCGGTGACGATCCCCATGCCGCCTGGTTTACTACGCGCGCTCGACCTTGTCGAGCATCCCCCAGACCGCTTCGCTCAGCTCGGGGTGCTCCAGAGCGATCCGGCGCAGCACGCCGTACTCGAAACGCGTGTAGGTGTCGCGCCCGGCGGCGGGGTGGTGCGCGCGGGACTGCTCCTCGGCGAGGTCGAAGTCCTCGATCGCTCCGGCACGCAGCGAGATGACCACCTGCTCGTCGACGCTCGGCAGGTCCGGGATGAAGTGCCAGGGGTCCTCGCCGGCGCGGCAGCGGTGCTCGATGATGGCGGCGAGCTCGTCGCGCGCCTGCTGGCGCAGCACTTCGATGCTCCTCGGGACCTGGTCCACGTCGCCCTCCTTCACTGCGCCTCTGTTCCCCAAAGCGGCGGTCCCGGCGTCGTCGCCGGTACGGTGCGTACAGCCTAGGCGGCGAATGCGTGCACCGCGAATCGGGGTGTAACGGGGAGTCCACGCAGGGGTGAACAGTGCGTGCTCAGTGCGTGCGGGAGAGGAGGTATCGGTTCAGGTCGGCGGTCAGCGCGGCGTCCACCGGGTACTCCCGGCCGTCGAGGTGGGTGATCGGACCGGCCTGGCGGACGCTGGACACCAGCCACAGCGCGTCGGCCGCCGCGAGCTCTTCCGCCGTGATGTGGCGGTACTCGGTCGGGTAGCCGCGCTCCGCGAAGAACGCGAAGACGGCCGCCTGCGTGGTGCCGGCGAGGATGCCCTGGTCGGTCTGCGGGGTGCGGACCACCCCGTCGGCGAGCACGATCACGTTGGAGGTCGGACCCTCCAGCGCGAAGCCGTCGGAGCTGATGAAGATCACGTCGTCCGCGCCGCGGCGGGCCGCCTCCCGCTGGGCCGCGCGGTTGACGGCGTAGGACAGGCTCTTGGCGCCGGCGAGCAGCCACGGGGAGGTCTCCGCCACGTCGTGCCGGAGACCGCGGTCGAGCGTGACGACTTTCAGGCCGAGGCGCTGCTGCGTGAAGTCCTCGCCCTGATCCACGAAGATCCATCCGCTGGGCCGGCCGGTGCCCTCCACGCCGCGCGTGTAGATCAGCTTGGCGAACAGCTCGCCGCCGTCGCCGTTGCGCGCCTGGTAGTCCGCGACGCCGGCCAGCACCGCCTCGTGCCAGACGTGCTCGGCGGGCTCCGGGAGGTCGAGCAGCTCGGCGGAGTGCGCCAGCCGCATGAGGTGCGGGCCGAGCGCCTGCGGGTGCCCGTCGATGACGGCGATGGTCTCGAACACGCCGTCGCCGCGGGTGATGCCGAGATCGGTGATCCGCACCTGGGCGGCGTCGAAGTCGGCGAGGGCGAAGCCCGGGTCGCCGGTCGCGGGCTCTCCGGTGGGCACGGTGATGGTCAGCAGCGTCGCGCGGGTCATGTGCCTATTGTGCCTGGACGGGGCGGAGAAGTCAGGGGGTGGCGGTGCCCAGTCCGGCCGCCTCAGTCCGGCGCCTCAATCCGTTTGGCGGATCCGGAACGCGTCGTCCCCGTCCGGCGGCGCCTCCGTCACCCGCACGTCGTCCACGGCGCTGCCGGGAGGCCCGGCGCGCAGCCAGTCGATCATCCGGTCGACGCTCGCCGCCTCGCCCTCCACCTCGACCTCGACGCTGCCGTCGGACCGGTTGCGCGCCCACCCGGCCACGCCGAGCCGCCGCGCCTCCTCGCGGGCGCTCCAGCGGTAGCCGACGCCCTGCACCATCCCGGTCACGACCGCCCGCCGGCGGATCGTCGTCTGTTCCTGGCTCACGCCGCCCATTGTGCTCCTGATTGAATTGTCCGGTGACCTCCATCGCCGCACTCCGCTCCGACCTGGCCGCCGCCGGGTTCACCGTCGACGGCCTGACCGCGCTCTGGGGAGATGAGGCGGCGGAGGCCCTGCATCGCGGGCAGCGCGTCCCGGCCGAGCGCGCGCTCGCCGGCGTCGGCGCGGGCCCGCTGGCGACGCTCGCCGCGCTGTTCGTGCTCGGGCGGCCCGTGGACCGGGAGGCCGCTGCGGCGGCGCTTCCCTCGCTCGGGCTCGACGGGGCGGCAGAGCTGGGACTGATCGTCGAGGGCGAAACGGTCGCCGCCGCCGTCGACCTCCGCCCGTACGCGTTCGTGGACGCCCTCGGCCCTGCGGAGTGGTGGATCGTCTCCGACCTGGGCGAGCTCGCGCTGGGCGGCGCGCTCCCCGAGGACCACGTGCTCGGCGTCGGCGGCGCCTCCATGACGCTGAGCGGCCTCATGCTCCAGCGTCCCGTCCGCTCGGCGCTCGACCTCGGGACCGGGTGCGGCATCCAGGCCCTGCACGCCTCCCGGCACGCCGACCGCGTCGTGGCGACCGACATCTCCGAGCGCGCCCTCCGCCTCGCCGCGCTCAACGCTGAGCTGAACGGCGTCGAGGGCATCGAGTTCCGGCTCGGGAGCATGTTCGAGCCGGTGGCGGGGGAGGCCTTCGACCACATCGTCTCGAACCCGCCGTTCGTCATCACGCCGCGGGCGGAGGGGGTGCCCGCCTACGAGTACCGCGACGGCGGGATGGTCGGCGACGGCCTGGTCGCGGCGTTCATCGCCGGCTGCGGAGAGCACCTGAACCCGGGCGGCGTCGCGCAGCTCCTCGGCAACTGGGAGTACCACGACACGGCCGACGCCCTGGAGCGTGTGCGCGGCTGGGTGGATGACTCCGCGCAGCCGCTCGACGCGTGGGTGATCGAGCGGGACACCGAGGACGCCGCGCAGTACGCGGAGACCTGGATCCGCGACGGCGGCACCCGGCCGGGCACCCCGGTGTTCGACACGCTGCTGGGCGCGTGGCTGGACGACTTCGAGGCGCGCGGCGTCAGGGAGGTCGGCTTCGGCTACCTGCTGCTGCGCCGGGCGGAGGGAGTGCCGACGCTGCGCCGGTTCGAGCGCATCCACGGGGCGCTCGGCGCGAACGAAGCCGGGCTCGGCCTCCACCTCGGCGAGTGCTTGGCGGCGCACGACGCCCAGTCGGCGCTGGACGACGACGCGTTCGGCGCGCTGCTGCTCACGGTCGCGGGCGACGTGACCGAGGAACGGCACCTCTGGCCCGGCGCCGAGTCGCCCACGGCCATCCTGCTCCGCCAGGGCGGCGGCTTCGGTCGGGTGGTCAGCTCGGACACGGGGCTGGCCGCGCTGGTCGGGGCGTGCGACGGGGACCTGAGCGTGGCGGCGATCGTCGGCGCGCTGGCCCAGATCTTCGAGGTGGACGAAGAGGCGCTGCGGGCGGACCTGCTGCCGACCGTCCGGGCGCTGGTGACGGACGGGCTCTTGCGCCTGCCGTGACCCGCGCTCGCGTCAGCGCGGCGGCAGCGCGACCAGCCGCACGTCGCTGAGCACCCCGTCCCCGGCCGTCGCCGTCAGGTAGGTGCACGCCGGCTGCCGCCGCCGGTCGGTGGGCGAACCCGGGTTCAGCAGCCGCAGCCCGCCGGGCGACACCGTGTCCCACGGGATGTGCGAGTGGCCGAACACCAGCACGTCCATGTCCGGGAAGTCCCGCTCGCACCGCTCCTCCCGCCCTTTCGCCGGTCCCGTCTCGTGGATCATGGCGAACCGCAGCCCGCCCAGCTCGGCCCGCGCGACCTCCGGAAGACGCCCGCGGAGTCCCGGCCCGTCGTTGTTGCCCCACACCCCGATCAGCCGCCGCGACCGCGCCTGGAGGAGGTCGAGCGTCGCCTCGTCCACCCAGTCGCCCGCGTGCAGGACGACGTCGGCGGCCTCCACCTCGGCCAGCACCTGCGGCGGCAGCGCCTTCGCCCGCAGGGGGATGTGGGTGTCGGACAGCATCAGCAGCTTCACGTTGGCAAACGGTAGGCGATTCCGCCGGGCGAGGCTAGCGTCGGGGGCATGGACCTCAGGACCCTCGGAAACAGCGGCACCATCGTGTCCGCCTTCGCCCTCGGCACCATGACCTTCGGGGCGGAGGCCGACGAGCCCACCTCCCACGCCATCCTGGACCGATACGTGGAGGCCGGAGGCACCCTCATCGACACGGCCGACGTGTACAGCACGGGCACGTCGGAGTCGATCATCGGGCGCTGGCTGTCCCGCAACCACGGCGCCCGCGACCGGCTCGTGATCGCGACCAAGGCGCGGTTCCCGATGGGGGACGGCTCCAACGACCTCGGCTTGTCCCGCACGCACCTGCGCAAGGCTCTCGACGACTCGCTGCGCCGGCTCGACGTCGACCACATCGACCTCTACCAGATGCACGCCTGGGACTACCTGACGCCGCTGGAGGAGACGCTGCGCTTCCTCGACGACGCGGTGACCGCGGGCAAGATCGGCTACTACGGCTTCTCGAACTACCTCGGCTGGCAGCTCACCAAGGCGGTCGCCGTCGCGGACGCCTACGGCTTCGTCGCGCCGGTGACGCTGCAGCCGCAGTACAGCCTCCTGGTCCGCGGCATCGAGCACGAGATCGTGCCGGCGGCGCTGGACTCCGGGATCGGCCTGCTGCCCTGGTCGCCGCTGGCCGGCGGCTGGCTGAGCGGCAAGTACCGCCGCAACGAGGCGCCGACGGGGGCCACCCGGCTCGGCGAGAACCCGAAGCGCGGCATGGAGGCCTTCGACGCCCGCAACGCCGACCCGCACACCTGGGACGTCATCGACGCGGTGCAGGCGGTCGCGGACGAGGCGGGCGCGAGCATGTCGCAGGTCGCGCTGGCGTGGCTGGTCGACCGGCCCGCGGTGTCGAGCGTGATCCTCGGAGCGCGCACGCTGGAGCAGCTGGACGACAACCTCGCCGCGGCCGACCTCGAGCTGACCGACGAGCAGCGCATCCGGCTGGACGAGGCGAGCACGCCGCGCACGGAGGTGTACCCGTACGGGCCGCAGGCGGTCGCGCAGCGGCACCGCAAGCGCGAAGGCGGCCGCTGACCCCGCTGCGTGGCTCAGGCGCGGAGCGCGGCCGTCTCGGACACGAAGGCGACGGCCGCCCGCTCCACCACGGGTGCCGGGAGATCGAGGCCGAGCACGACGTCCGTCGTAAGCGGCCGCGAGGCGCCCGGCTGCTGCGGCCCGGTCTCCGGCGGCGCTCCACCCGCGGCCGCCATCCCGAGCACGGAGACCCGCAACTCCACCACGCCGCCCGGCACCCGCCGCCCGGCGAACGACAGCACGGGCGACGCGAACGTCAGCGTGGTCCACTCGTCCGCTCCCAGCGTGAGGTCGCCGGGGAGCCCGGCCAGCCATGCGCCGAGTTCCGCGGCCTCGTCGAGGTGCAGCAGCGGGCCGGCCAGCCGCCAGCGCCGGTCCCCGTCCGCCGCGATGGCCTCCACAGTGAGCACGTCGCCGTCGCGCGACAGAGCACGGAGCGCGAGACTGCGTGAGCCCTCGCTGTCCGAGAGGAACACACCGGTCACCGTGGAGCCGGAACGACGGTGAGCACCCGCTCGATGTACTCGAAGAACGACACCATGAAGCCACGCAGGAGGCCTTCCAGCCGCTCATCCGTGACGGTCCCGTCGTCCTCGATCAGGCCAGGCTTCAGCTGGATATAGGCCTCCGGCGCGTTCATCTGCGGCGCCTGCAGGAAGCTCAGCACACTGCGGAGCTGCTGCTGCGCCACCGCCGTCCCGATCGGCCCGGTCGAGGCGCCGATCACGGCCGTCGCCTTGCGCGCGATCACGTTCTCGCCGTGCGGCCGGCTCGCCCAGTCGATCGCGTTCTTGAGCGCGCCGGGGATGGATCGGTTGTACTCCGGCGTGACGAACAACAGCGCCTGCTGCGCGGCGATGGACGCCTTGAAGTCGCGGACGACCTGCGGGAAGTCGCCGTCGTAGTCGCGGCTGTAGAGCGGCAGGTCCGCGATCCCGATGTCGGTGAAGACCAGCTCCTCCGGCGCCAGCTCGAGCAGTGCCTTCGACAGCCTGCGGTTGATGGATCCCGACGAGATGCTGCCGACGATGAGGCCGACCCGGTAAGGCGGTTGGAGCTCGTTGACCGTTGCCATGCCGCCAGCTTGCCCCCGGCCTCGCGCGGTGTCGAGTCCCGTGCCTGAGTCGTGCGCGCGCCCGTCTGAGACGTATTCGCGCCGGAATAGGGCATCTTCCCGATGTGGGAGGGGGTCCTTAGCGACGAGTCTGAGGTCATCGAAGAAAGCAGTGGAGCGAAGGGTGTGGATCATGATGCTGTCCGAGGAGTTCGTGGCCTCGCGGGTGTACGCGGGGGACGTCCAGCGGGCCGAGCACGACCGGGAGCTGGTGCGCCGGCTCCGCGAGGAGCGCGCCGAGCGCCGGGCCGAGCGGGCTGCCGGACGCCGGGCACGGCACGAGGCGCGGTCGGTCGCCGCGGTGACGGCGGAGCCGGTCTCCGCGCCGCGTGCGACCGGTGCGGGGCCGGTTCGGGAGTCCGCTCCGGAGGCCGCCCGCGACCAGGAGCGGGAGCTCGCCCACGCCGGCCGTTGACCGAGGTTCTGCCCTGGGCGAAGCAGGGCGGACAGGGGGTTCGGATGTCGGTGGTCCATGGCACGATGAGGCCATGCGATCACCGGCGTCCAGCCCCACGATGATCGGGCGCGAGTCCGATCTGGAGGCGCTGCGCGACGAGCTCGACGGAGTCCGTCGCGACGGCGGCCTCCGCGCCGTCGTGATCGGCGGCGAGGCGGGCATCGGCAAGTCGCGGCTGCTCGCCGAGTTCCTGGCCGAGGCCGAGGAGTCCTCCACGGTGCTGCTCGGCCGATGCGTCGACCTCGGCAACGACGGGGCGCCCTACGCGCCGTTCGCCGGCATCCTCCGCCGGCTCATCGAGCTGCGCGGCCTGGACGCCGTGCTGGAGGCCGCGGGCCACGGCGCCGGCGTCCTCTCCGTGCTCCTGCCCGAGCTGGCCGACGACTCCGCTGTCCCGGCGCGCACCGGCGCCGAGCGGCTGTACGAGCTGGTGACGGTCCTGTTCGAGACGCTGTCGGCCGACCGCCCGCTCGTCCTGGCGGTCGAAGACCTGCACTGGGCCGACACCGCGACGCTCGAACTGCTGCGGTTCATCGTCCGGATGGCCGAGCGCGGGCACCTCCTCGTCCTGCTGAGCTACCGCACAGACGAGATCACGCGCGGCCACCCGCTGCGCGCCTACCTCGGCGAGCTGGAGCGCACCCGCCGCGTCACGCGCTGGGAGCTGGCCAGGCTCGGCCGCGGTCAGGTGGAGGCGCTGATCGCCCGGCTGCTCGGCTGCGAGCCCGACGCCGCGACGGTCGGCCGCGTCTACGAGATGAGCGAGGGCGTCCCGTTCTTCGTCGAAGAGCTGATCGGCATCGACGGCCTCGCGACAGGGGAGGACCTTCCCGAGACGCTGCGGGAGCTGCTGCTCGCCCGGTTCGAGAAGCTCAGCGATCCCGCCCAGCGGCTGCTGCGCCTGGTCTCGGCCGGCGGCGTCTGCGTCGACCACGAGCTGCTCAGCGCGGTCTACGACGGCACGCCGGACCAGCTCGACGCGGCGGCGCGGGAGGCCGTGGTCGCCAATGTCCTGGTCGCCGACTCGACCGAGTACACCTTCCGCCACGCGCTCGTGCGCGAGGCCATCCACGCCGACCTGCTGCCGGGGGAGCGCAGCCGGTTCCACATGCGCTTCGCGGAGGCCCTGGAAGCCAGCCCGCAGCGCTCGGCGACGCAGCTCTCCACGCACTGGCTCGCCGCGCACGACGTGCGGCGCGCCTTCATCGCGTCGCTGGAGGCCATGAGCGAGGCGCGGATGTCGTACGCCTACGCCACGGCCGCCGCGATGGGCGACCGCGCCCTGGAACTGTGGGACAGCGTGCCGGACGCCGACGAGCTGAGCGCGCAGTGGCTGCGGACCGGAGGCCGCACCGAGCTGCTGGCGCGCACCGCGTCGGCGCTGCGCAACGCGGGCGACAACGAGCGCGCGCTCGCCCTGGTCAACGTGGCGCTCGAGACGGCCGACGGCCTCCCGCCCGCCCGGCAGGCGCGGCTGCTGCGCGACAAGGCGCAGTACCTCCAGAACCTCAACCGCACGGGCGTCCAGGAGCTGCTGCAGAGCGCCCTCGACGTGGTGCCGCCCGGCGCGCTGCCGGAGGGCGACGGCCTCCGCCTGCAGCTCCTGGCCGAGCTGGCCGCCCGGTACATGCTCGCGGCCCGGTTCGACGACGCGGTGGCCATGTCGTCGCGGGCGATCGAGGAAGCCGGCGACGGGTCGGACGCGCTCCGCTCCGTCGCGCACAACATCCTCGGCAGCTCACTGGTGTCCCGCGGTTCCGTGGAGCGCGGGCTGGCCGAGCTGGAGGAAGCCGGCCGGCTCGCCGAGAACGACTCCGCCGCCGAGCTGCGGTACGCCGTCAACGCGTCCGACGCGATGAACAACCTCGGCCGCTACGCCGAGGCGGTGCGGCTCGCCGAGGCGGGGGTCCGCGAGGCCCGCGCGCGCGGCATCGAGCGCTCCACCGGCGTCATCCTGTCCTCCAACACCGTGGAGCCGCTGCTCGCGCTCGGCGAGCTCGACCGGGCGGAGGCGCTGCTCGACCCCGCGCTGGCCCTCGACCCGCCGCCGAGCTTCCGCGCGCACCTGCAACGCATGAAGCTGTGGATCACGCTGTGGCGCGGCGACCTCGAGACGACCGAGACGCTGCTGCGCCGCTGGCACGGCGGCCTGCGCACACTCGGCGAACTGGAGGTCCAGTCGGAACTCGGCGTCGCCCGCCTCGCCGCGGAGGTGTCGATCGCCCGCGGCGACGCGTTCGACGCCTGGGAGCACACCGCTCCCGTTCGCACGGCGGCCCACCGACCGCTACCGGCGAACGACCTCCCGGTGCTCGCCGCGGCGGCGCGCGCCCTTGCCGACATCGCGTTCCGCTCCGAGCACGAGCGCGCCGAACGCGACACCCCGGTGGATGTGGCGCTGGAGGCCGCGCGCCTCGACGCGGCGCTGGCCGCCATCGAGGCCTGGCCGACGGCGGTCGCGTGGGGTCCGGTGATCCGCGCGGAGCTGGCCACAGCACTGGCGGCGCTGGCCGAGGCGGGCACGGTCTCCGATCCGTCCGCCGCCGACCGCTTCGACGGCGCACGAGTGGCCTGGGAGGCCGCGGTCGAGGCGACCGCGTTTCCGCTCGCCCCCGCGCACCTGCACCCCTACGCCCTCGTCCGCGCCGCCCGGGTCGCGCGGGCCGCGGGAGACCGCCCGGCCGCCGAACGCCTGGCCGTCGCCGCCCGAGACGAAGCACAGAACACGGGCTTCGGACTCCTCGCCGAGGCGGCCGTCGCCCTGATCTCGTCCCGCGGCGCCCGCGCTGTGGGCGGACCGCCCGCGCTCGGCCCCGGCGCCCCGCTCACGGAGCGCGAGGAGCAGGTCCTCGCCCTGATCGAGCAGGGGCTGAGCAACAAGCAGATCGGCGAGGTCCTCTTCATCTCCGCCAAGACCGCGAGCGTCCATGTCTCGAGCATCCTCCGCAAGGTCGGCGCCGCCAGCCGCACGGAGGCCGTCTACCGCGCGTCGCGGGCCGCTCGGTAGCGCGCCAGCGCGCTAGCGCTCGGCGGCCACCGCGCACACGATGCACAGCTCCGTCGTCGGCCGGGCCTCCAGCCGCTGCACCCCGATCGCGCGCCCGCAGGAGGCGCACGTCCCGTAGCGTCCCAGCCGGATGCGGTCGCGCGCCGCGTCCACGGCCGCGATGTCCGCCGCCGTCTCCGAGCGGAGGGCGTGCAGCCTGCTCCACTCCGAACTCAGCGTCGGCCCTTCCGGGTCGTGCTCGTCGTCGGCGGTCGACTCCGACCGCGACGACAGCAGCGACCCCAGGGCCTCCGCGAGGCGCTGCGACTCCGCGACGTCCCCCTGACGCCGCTCGTCCAGCATCCTGTCGAAGCCCTCCAGCTCGTCGGTGGTCAGTCCGATGTCCTGGATGATGTAGAGCTCTCGTGTGTCCGGTGATTCGGTGTGCATCCGCGCACCCCCTTCCGATCCCGCCGTGTCAGCGTACGCCCGGCATCCGGTATCCGACGTAGGCTCGGCGCGTGCCTTCGTTTCGTGTGATCATCCCGGTCGGGCGCCTGCGGCCCGACGTGGCCCCGACCCAGGTGGAGCCGGCGGCCGCCGCCGCGGTGGCCGAACTGACGACCGTGGAGGCGACCAGCGTCGACATCGTCAGCCGCGAGGCGCGGCTCACCGTGCGTTTCACCGCGGACGGCGCGCACGACGCACTGCGCGTCGCCGAGCACGCGGTCGCCGCCGTCGGAGCGCTCGCGCAGACCGGGGACTGGCGGCTCACCGAACGCGTCGGCGGCCGCTGGTTCCGGAGGGCGTGAGCTCGGCGCTCACACCGCCGCCGGCAGCGACGCCTCGATGAGGCCGACGATCCGCGGGTCGTCCGGCTCCATCTGCGGGCGGAACCGGTGCACCGCGCCGTCGGGCGTGATGACGAACTTCTCGAAGTTCCACTTCACCTTGCCGGCCTTGCCGTCGGCGTCCGGGTGCGTGGTCAGCTCGTTGTAGAGCGGGTGCGCGTTGCGGCCGTTCAGCCGCACCTTCTCCATCATCGGGAACGTGACGCCCCACGTCGTCGAGCAGTACTCCTTGATCGCGTCCGTCGAGCTGAGCTCCTGGAGGAACTGGTTGCTCGGGAACCCGATCACCGTGAACCCGCGGTCGCCGTATGTCTCCTGCAGCTGCTCCAGCTTCTCGTACTGCGGTGCGAGTCCGCAGCGGGAGGCGACGTTGACGACGAGGATGACCTTGCCCGAAAAGGCGGCGAGGCTGGTCGGAGCTCCATCGATGGTGTGGAACGGGATATCCATCAGGGTCATGGTCCGAGCCTACGTCCCGATACGTGAGTGTATGCGCGGATGCGGCGAAGACCCAGGAACGGTCCCGTCGGCGCGGTTCAGGCCCTCGCGAGCGGCGCGGCCGGATCCGACGCCCACTCGTTGAGCGACCCGTCGTAGACCGTCACGTCGTCGCGCCCGAGCAGCGCCAGAGCGAGGGCGTCGGCAGCCGCGGCGATCCCGCCGCCGCAGTACGCGACGATCGGGTCGGGCGACGCCAGCACGTCGGCGAAGAGGTCGTGCAGTCCGGCGGCCGGCAGGAACGCGTTGGTCGCCCGGTCCACCAGCCGCACGGCCGGCGCGCTCACGCTACCCGGAATGTGCCGGGCGGCGAAGTCCTTCGGCGCGGTGCCGCAGACCAGCGTCCCCGGCCGGTCGCCGGCGAGCAGTGCCGCGACGTCCTCCCTGTCGCTCCAGAACCCCGGCAGTTCGGCGGCGACGAATCGGCCGGCGGGCGCGGGCGTCACGGGGCCGGACGCGAGCGGTCGGCCCTCCTCCCGCCACTTGGTCACGCCGCCGTCGAGCACCGCGACGCGGTCGTGGCCGAACGAGCGGAACAGCCACCACAGCCGGGAGGCCCACTGCCCGACCGCGCCGTCGTACACGACGACGGTGGTGTCGGCGTCCACGCCCAGCGCGGTCGCGGCGGCGGCGAACGCCTCGGCGCCCGGACGCGTGAACGGGAAGGGCGCGGCCGGGTCGCTGAACCGCTCGAGCAGGTCCGCGAACACCGCCCCGGGGACGTGCCCCTCGCCGTGCCGCTCGATCCCGCTGACGTAGTCGGTGCGGCCGTCGGCGCCGGCGACCGCGACGACCGACGCGTCGATCACCAGGAGGCCGTCGGCTCCGAGGTGGTCGCACAGCCACTGGGTGGACACCAGCGGCCCGGCGAGCGCCGCACCGAGTGCGGCGCGGACCTCGACGCCTGCGCTGCTGTCGTCTGCACCGTTCCTGCGGTCGCCGCGGAGGTCGGCGAGGGTCGCGGGATCGGGGACGGTCGGCTCGTCGGAACGCGCGGTCGTGAGAGTCATGCGCTCCACGCTAACGGCGGCCTCCGACGTCGTATACGAGGGGCGCAATCGTGCGTAACGAGAGCGTCGTGGCGGTGGGACACGCGAGCTTCGGCCGCCTCAGCACTCGATGACGTTGACCGCGAGGCCGCCCTCGCTGGTCTCCTTGTACTTGGTCGACATGTCCAGCCCGGTCTGGCGCATCGTCTCGATCACGGTGTCCAGCGAGACCAGGTGCGAACCGTCGCCGTGCAGCGCGAGGCGTGCGGCAGAGACGGCGGTGGAGGACGCGATCGCGTTGCGCTCGATGCAGGGGATCTGCACCAGGCCGCCGACCGGGTCGCAGGTGAGGCCGAGGTGATGTTCCATGGCGATCTCCGCCGCGTTCTCGACCTGGGTCGGAGTGCCGCCGAGGACTGCGCAGAGTGCGCCCGCCGCCATCGCGCAGGCTGAGCCGACCTCCGCCTGACAGCCGCCCTCCGCCCCCGAGATGGACGCGTTCGCCTTGAACAGCGAGCCGATCGCGGTCGCGGTGAGCAGGTACTTGCGGATTCCGTCGAGCGTCGCGCCCGGCACGAACCGGAGGTAGTAGTGGGCCACGGCGGGCACGATCCCGGCCGCGCCGTTGGTGGGAGCGGTGACGACGCGGCCTCCCGAGGCGTTCTCCTCGTTGACGGCCAGCGCGAACGCGTGCAGCCACTCCAGCGACGTCGCGCGGCCCGGGTCGTCCTGGACGCTCTCCAGGTGCTCGCGCATCGCGGCCGCGCGGCGCTTGACGCCGAGGCCGCCCGGGAGGGTGCCGTCGCCGGCCAGGCCGCGCGCGACGCACTCGGCCATGGCCTCCCAGATCAGGTCGAGGCGCGTGTCGGTGGCGTCCTCGCCGTGGAGGGCGATCTCGTTGCGGCGCGCGACCTCGCAGATCGGGATGTCCAGGCGCGCGCAGATCGCCAGCAGTTCCTCGGCGGAGTCGTACGGCAGCGGGTGCGCCGCGCGTGCGGCGAGTTCCGCCTCCTCGCCATCCCGGCGGATGAAGCCGCCGCCGATCGAGTAGTAGGTCTCCTCCAGCAGGGGGAGCGGCTGTCGGGTTCCGTCGGCGCTGCGGCCCCAGGCGCGCAGGGTGAGCGCGTTCGGGTGGCCGGGGAGGCGGGTGCGCGGCTCGAAGTCGATGTCGCCCTTGCTGAGCGGGATGTCGCGCACGCCCGCGAGGCGCAGTTTCGCGCCGTCGCCGATCGCGGACCACGCGCCGCGTACGTCGTCCGGGTGGCAGTTCTCCGGCTCGTTGCCGCGGAGGCCGGCGACGACGGCGTCGGGCGTGCCGTGCCCGATCCCGGTCGAGCCGAGGGAGCCGTAGAGGGTGCAGGTGACCTGGTCGACCTGCTCCACGAGGTCGTCGGCGACGAGGCGGTCCGCGAACGCCTTGGCGGCCCGCAGGGGTCCGACGGTGTGCGAGCTCGAGGGGCCGATGCCGATCGAGAACAGGTCGAAGGCGGAGACGTACGCTGTCACTTCACCAGTGTACGTCGGCTTTCGCGCTGGAATCCCGCGCGCAGCTGCGCATCGGCGCAGAGATCCTGCGTGAATCTCAGGTTTCGCGAACGCGGACGCGAGCGTCGCCTGGCGGGCACCAAGCGGTGTCCAGGCCGCCTTCGACGGGCGTGTACTCGATGAGGAACTGACCGCCCTCGTCCGGCCCCTCCACCACGACGCCCGGGCGGTCCCCGAGCCAGACGGTCGTTCCGACGCCGATGTCCATGCCGGTCACACTACGCTCGCGCGGGTACGTCGTGTCGGGCAAAAGAGCAACTTAAGTTGACAAATCGAAGTAAGCAACTAAAGTTGCTCCCATGAACCCACCCATCCAGGCTCCGGACCCGCTCGGCGGGGTGGCCGACGGCCTCGCCGCCGTCGTCGCCCTGCGCGAGCTCGCCGACCGGCTCGAAGACGCGGAGGTCGAGCACGCCCTCCGCGACGGCTGGAGCTGGACCCAGATCGCCGACGCGCTCGGCGTCACCCGCCAGGCCGTGCACAAGAAGCACCTGCGCCGCGTCGCCGCCGCAGGCGTAGCCCTCAGGAGACGAAATGTCTGACATCCCTCCCGGAACCGCCAACAACGCCCCCGGCCAGCCGCTGTCCAAGGCCCTCCGCTCGGTGGTGATCGCCTCCGTCACCGAGGCCCAGCGCCGCAACGCGACCCTGGTGGAGGCCGAGCACCTGCTGCTCGCCCTCTCCCGCGACGGCAGCGGAGCGGTCCGCGACGTGCTCGCGTCCGCCGGCCTCGACCCCGTCGGGCTGGAGGCCGCCCTGCTCGCCGAACGCGAGGCCAGCCTCCGCGTCGCCGGCGTCACCCCGCCGCCGGAGGAACGGCTCGCCGCGTCGCCCCGCGTCGCCCGGCCGCGCTGGGGCGCCTCCGCCAAGGAAGCGCTCACCCGCGCCCACCGCGTCGCCTCCGCCCACCGCCGCCAGCGCTCGGGGGAGGCCGACCTCGTGACCGCCATCTTCGGACTGGAGCTGGGGACCGTCCCGCGCGCGCTGACTCTCGCCGGCGTGGACCGGCCTGCCGTGGTGGCGGCGCTGCGCGGGATCGCCTGACAGCCGCTGTAAGCGCGACGTAAGCGCCCCGTAAGCGCTGTGCAAGCGGCCTCCGCGACCATCGGCTCATCCACCTCATCAGGAAGGACCACCATGACTCGCAGCACCGAGTGGGCCGTCGAGGCCCACGGGCTCGTCAAGGTCTTCGGCGACAACCGGGCGGTCGACGGCGTCGATCTCAACGTCCGGGCCGGCACCGTCTACGGCGTCCTCGGCCCCAACGGCGCCGGGAAGACCACCACCATCTCCATGCTCGCCACCCTGCTCCGCCCGGACGGCGGCGACGCCTTCGTCTTCGGCCACGACATCCGCAAGGAGCAGCAGGTCGTCCGCCAGCTCCTCGGCGTGACCGCCCAGTTCGCCTCCGTGGACGAGAACCTGTCCGCCAACGAGAACCTCATGATCTTCGCGCGCCTGCTCGGCCTCAGCGGCCGGGAGGCCAAGGCCAAGACCGCCGAGCTCCTCGAGGAGTTCGGGCTGACCGACGCCGCCAAGCGCCCGCTCAAGAAGTTCTCCGGCGGCATGCGCCGGCGCCTCGACCTGGCCGCCAGCCTGATCGCACAGCCGCCGCTGATCTTCCTCGACGAGCCGACCACCGGCCTCGACCCGCGGACCCGCGCGCAGATGTGGGACACCATCCGCCGGCTGGTCTCCACGGGCTCCACGGTGCTGCTCACCACGCAGTACCTGGACGAGGCCGACCAGCTCGCCGACCGCATCGCCGTCATCGACCGCGGCCGCGTCGTCGCCGAGGGCACCGCCGACGAGCTGAAGGCGTCGGTGGGGGAGTCGTCCCTGCAGCTGCGCCTGACCGACCCGGCCGACATCGAGGACGCCCGCCGCGCCATCGCCACCGTTCTCGGCGTGGAGGCGGTCGTCTCGCCCGAGGGCTCCCGGCTCACCGCGCCCATGGGCGACGCTGACGCCGTCACCGACCTGTTCGTCACGTTCCGCGAGGCGGGCATCCACCTCCAGGAGATGTCGGTGCAGAAGCCCACCCTGGACGAGGTGTTCCTCACCCTGACCGGCCACGGGGTCGAAGAGGAGACCGACACGGACGAGGAGTCCGTCGAGACCGCCGCGGCGGAGGAAGGAGTCCGGGCATGAGCGCCATCGCCACCATCACCCCGCCGTCCGAGCGGAACCTGAAGAACCACGTCAGCCTGAGCCAGACCCTGTCCAACACGATCACGATGGCCCACCGCGGCCTCCTGAAGATCAAGCGGACGCCCGAGCAGCTGTTCGATGTGACGCTCCAGCCGATCATCTTCACGATCATGTTCGCGTACCTCTTCGGGGGCGCGATCGCCGGAAATGTGCAGGCCTACCTGCCGACGCTCATCCCCGGTGTGCTGGTCCAGACGGTCATCACGACATCGGTGGTCACCGGCGTGCAGCTGCGGGAGGACATGGACAAAGGAGTGTTCGATCGGTTCAAGTCGATGCCGATCGCACGCATCGCGCCGCTCTCCGGCGCGCTTCTCGCCGACACGCTGCGCTACACGATCGCGACGACGATCACGTTCGTCGTGGGCTTCGCGATCGGCTACCGCCCGGCCGCGGGTATCGGTTTCGTCATCCTCGCGGGGTTGCTCGTCATCTTCTGCTCCTGGGCGATCAGCTGGATCTTCGCCTTCTTCGGCGTCATCGCGCGGACGGCGGGCTCAGTGCAGGGCATCTCGTTCCTCGTCCTGTTCCCACTGACGTTCTTCTCCAACGCGTTCGTGGGCGTCCAGACGCTGCCGAGCTGGCTGCAGGGGTTCGTCAACGTGAACCCCGTCTCGCACCTGGTGACCGCGGTCAGGAACCTCACTGCTCATGGCACCTTCGGGGTCGACGGATGGCTCGCCCTGCTCGGCGCGGCCGTGATCGTCGCCGTCTTCGCCCCGCTCACGGTGCGTGCCTACATGCGGAAGGCCTAGCCTCCCGTCTACGGACAGCGGCCGTCGCATCCTGCGGAGGGATGCGGCGGCCGCTTGTGCGTTTTGCAGCGCTTAGACGCCTTGAACGACATGCGCTTGAGGTGTTAATGTATCAAGATGGAAATGTCTGGTGTATAAATTTAAGTGACGATAGCCTGCCGTCATGAAACAGAAATTGCGTGTCCTCCTGGCTGGCGCCTCCGTCGTCGCCGCAGTCGGCGGCGGCCTGGCAGCTGCGCTACCCGCGGCCGCTCACAATATGCCGGTGCCGTACTCCTGTCAGACTGGGACTTTCGGCGAGATGCACGACGAGTACCTGTGGTGGTACAAGTTCAAGAGCCAGCGCTTCAGCCAGGGCACTTACTACAACAAGTACGAGGTGGGCATCACGTCTTATCCCGCAGGAGTGACCTACTTGGGGACGATCGAACGCGCCTGCGGTCACTCGAACTTCTAGGAGGGTTGATTCTCAGCGCGGTACCGCGCTGAGACAGCGGCCGTCGCATCCTGCGGAGGGATGCGGCGGCCGCTCCGTCGTGGAGGCCACTCAGACCCGCACATCCCCCAGAACCACCAACCCCCGCACCGCCGCGGCCTCCCGCCCCAGCGCGCCTGCGGCCTCCAGCGCCGCCGCGACACGATCCTCGCCCCACGTCTGCCGCACCCGCTCCGCGAGGCGGGGCCGGTGCAGACTCTCGATGTCCTGCCGCGAGTTCGACCGCGCCGCGAGAGCGAAGAGCTCCAGCCCCGCGTCCACCCACTCGTCCCCGCGGCCCGCGGCGACCTCCTCGTCGAGCATCCAGATGGCGAAGCCGAGGAGGCCGGTGCCGATCACGGGCTTGTCGAGGTAGGGCGGGCTCAGCCGGGCGTTCACCAGGACGCGCGTGCGCAGCCGGCGGGCCGCCTCGGCGGTCTCCTCGCGGCTGAGCGGGTCCTCGATCGCGAGGCCCGTCGTCTCCGCCAGCCGGGCCTCCGCGTCGTGCGTGCGCAGCCGGGCGGCGATGAGGGCGGCGCCGAGGATCGTCAGCCACGGGTTGGCGACGGCGTCGCGCTCGACGGCGGTGTCGTCCGAGTACACGCCGATCGCCTCGTCGTAGAGGCGGATGCCGCGTGCGTAGTCGCCCTCCGCCAGCGCGATCTCCGCCATCCCGGCGAAACCGATCCCGTAGTAGTCGACGTAGTCGAAGCCGGTGCGGTCGACCTCCTCGTGCAGGTAGTCCTCGAGGAGAACGCGCCCACGCTCGACGTCCCCGGCGGAGATCGAGTTGACCGCGATCAGCCAGTCGAGCTGGCGGAGGTCGCCCGCCGCGCGCAGCGAGGTGAGGCCTTCGTAGGCGCTCTCGGCCCAGGCCAGCGCCTCCCGGGGGTGCGCGAGCTGGCTGTGCAGCTGCGCCAGGCTCTGCGCCGCGGACGCGCGCGACCAGGTGTCCTGCGCCTCGATCGCCTTCTCGTGCGCCCGGGTCGCGTTCGCGAGGGCGTCGTCCAGTTCGCCCGCGTTCTCCTGGAGCTGCGCGGTGAGGAGGGCGCCCATCGCCGCGAGCTCGGGATCCGCCGAGCTTCGGAACTCGGCGAGCAGCCGCATCCCGGGCTCCACGTGGCCGGCCGCGAGCACGAGGCTCGCGATCGCGCCGAGCCGCGGGTCGGCGAAGGGCGCATCGCGGCGGAGCCTGCGCAGCCGCGAGATCGCGCGGACGGCCGTGCGCAGCCCCGCGTAGAGGAAGGTGCCCCCGATCAGCGTGTAGGACGCGGCCGCCGCCTCCCGGTCCTCGCCGGCCGGCTCCCAGCCGGACAGCGCGTCGAGGACGGCCTTCCCGAAGCTCAGCACCTCAGTGTGGGTGCTGCGCAGCGACCAGTAGTAGGCCAGCACCGCGAACACCGTGGCCGTCGTCGCCGGCCGGCCGCCGTCGAGCGCCGAGCGCAGCACCGCCACCAGGTTGTCCTGCTCGGCGGTCACTCGGGCGAAGGTGGGCACCTGCTCCCGGCCGTGCATGCGCGCCATCGCCTCGCGCGCGAACGCGATCGCCCAGGCGTCCACCCCGGCCTGCACCTCGTCGGACTCGCCGGCCGCGGTCAGCTCCAGGTCGCCGAACTCGCGGACCGTCTCCAGCATCCGGTAGCGCAGGATCCCGGTGTCCGGGTCTTCGGAGACGGTCACCAGCGACTGCGCGACGAGTGCGTCCAGGTCGTCCAGCACCGACGCGGCGCCGGCTCCCGCGACGGCCTCCGCGGCGTCGGCGCTGAACCCGTCGGGGAAGGCCGAGAGCCGGCGCATCAGAGCCTGTTCGGACGCGGTGAGCAGGTTCCAGCTCCAGTCGATGACCGCGAACAGCGTGCGGTGGCGCTCCGGCGCGGTGCGCTCGCCGCCGGTCAGCAGCGCGAAGCGGTTGCCGAGGCGGCGCTCGATCTCCTCGACCGAGAGCGAGCGGGCCCGGGCGGCGGCCAGCTCGATGGCGAGCGGGAGGCCGTCGAGCCGGGCGCAGAGCCGGGCCACGGCCTCCGGCGGCAGCACGACGCCCGGGCGCGCGGCGGTGGCCCGCTCGCGGAACAGCTCGACGGCCGGACCGTCGTCGTCGGACGGCAGCGGGCCGAGCGCATAGACCCGCTCGGCGCCGATCGCGAGCGGCGCGCGGCTCGTCGCGAGCACGCCCACGGTCGGCGTGGCCGAGAGGATGTCCTCGATGTAGGCGGCGGCCGCGTCGATGATGTGCTCGCAGTTGTCGACGATGAGCAGTGTCTCGCGCTCGGAGAGCAGGCCGAGGATGCGGGAGCGCAGGTCGAGCTGCGCTCCCGGCTCGGCCAGGCGCGCGGCCCTGGCCTCCCGGATCCCGAGCGTGGTGGCGAACGCCAGTTCGACGTCCGCTCCGGTGCGCACGCTGGCGAGCTCGACCAGGACGACCGCCGGCGTGTGGATGGCACGGTGACCGACCTCGTGGGCCAGGCGGGTCTTGCCGAGTCCGCCGGCGCCGAGGATCGTCGTGAGGCGGGAGGTCGCGACCAGGTCCTCCACGGCCTCCAGGTCGTACTCGCGGCCGACCAGGGCGTTCGGAGCCGTGCGCAGGCCGAGGCGGACGCGCCGGGGCGATGCAGGCTCGCGGTCGTCGTCGTTTTTGTTCTTGCCCTCGTCGTACCCGCCCTCGTCGTCGTCCTCCTCTGCGAGCAGGCGTGCGTTCAGGGCGACCAGTTCCGCGCCGGGGCGCGTGCCGAGGCGGTCGCGCAGGGCGTCCTTCAGGTCGGCGAAGGCGAGCAGGGCGTCGCTGCGGCGGCCCGCGTCCGCGAGCGCACGGATGCGCTCGGCGTGCAGGGACTCGTCCAGGGGGCGCAGGCGCAGCAGCTGCTGGAGGTCGCTGAGCGCGGTCGCGGGGTCGCCGGTCAGCCGCGCGGCGCGGGCGCGGGCGGCGAGCAGGTCGGTGCGGAGCTCGTCCGCGGTGCGCGCCAGCTCCTCACCGAGGCGGGAGCCGGCAAGGTCGAGGCCCGGCTCGCCGCGCCAGAGCGCGAGGCCGGCGTTCGCCTCGCGGAGGGCGTCGCCGGCGGCGTCCGCGGCGAGCGCCGTGCGGGTGAGGTCGAGGTGATGCGCGGCGAGGTCCAGGTCGGTGCCGTGCCTGCCGACCGCCAGCGCGTACCCGCTCGGTGTGGACTCCAGGATGCCGTCTGCGCTGCTCGTGCGCACGCGCGAGACCAGCGTCTGCAGGGCCGCGCGCTCCTGCCGCGGGGGAGCGTCGTCCCAGAGGTCCTCGACCAGGGCGGGGACGGACAGACCGCCGCGCGCCAGTACGAGGGCGACGATGAGGCTCTTCCCGCGCGTCCCCGACGGCTCGGCCAGTGCGCCGGAACGGTCCTCGACGAGCACCGGGCCGAGCACGGCGACGCGGGGACGGGCTGGGGCGGACTCCACTCGCCGATTTTAGCCAGGACCGGGCGGTTCGCGCCGCGCCGCGCGTAGGCTCAGGCCATGGCGTTCGACTGGTCGCAGTTCTACGAGAAGCAGGGCGGACGCGGCGTCAGGCCGACGTACGAGTCGGCACTCGCGGCGTGGGACGGCCCGGCGGGCACCGCGGTGGACCTCGGCTGCGGGGACGGGGTCGAGACGCGCGACCTCGCCGAGCGCGGCTGGCGGGTGCTCGCCGTGGACTCCGACCCGTCGGTGGACGAGCGCGTGCGTGCCGGGTTGGACCCGTCGGCGGGTGAACGCGTGACGACGCGCTGCGCTCCGTTCGAGGAGGTGGGGGAGCTGCCGCAGGCCGACCTCGTCTATGCCGGGTTCGCGCTGCCGTTCTGCGATCCCACCCGGTTCCCCTACCTGTGGGCGGACATCCGGGACGCGATCGAGCCGGGCGGGCTGTTCGCGGGGGAGCTGTTCGGGCCGCACGACGAGTGGTTCGGGCGGCCGGGGATGAACTTCCACGACCGCGCGGGGGTGGAGGCCATGCTGACCGGGCTCGAGGTGCTGCGGCTGGTCGAGGACGACCGTCGCGGGATGTCGTTCGAGGGGCCGAAGCAGTGGCACGTGTTCCACATCGTCGCGCGGGCGTGAGCGGGATCTTCCTCCCCACCCTCTGACGATCGGCGACTTCTCCACAGATCTCCGCCGACCCGATTCTGCGTGCGTCCGCCCACTCAGGATGGATCCATCAGGCCACCAACGCCGAAAGGAACACCTGCACAATGCCATCACTGCTGCTAAACTGCATGCATGCCCATTTCAATCACCATCCGCTCCGTTCCGGACGAGGTCCGCGACGAGCTCGCGGCGCGTGCGGCCCGCTCGGGGCGATCACTTCAGGAGTACCTCGTGCATGAACTCACCCGTCTCGCCGGCAAGCGCACGGTCGACGACGTCCTCGACAGCATCCGGCGCCGCGCGGAGCACTTCCCCGTGCTCGACCGGGAGGCCGTGTCCGACATGATCGCGCGGAGCCGCGAATGAGCGCGGTGGCGGCCGCCGTGCGCCGCACGGCGGTCCACTCCGCAGAACCCGCTGCGTCGTCGTCCGATCCGCTCGCGCACGACTTCGGTGTGGCCGAGACGGTCATCGTCGACACGTGCGCTGTGATCGACCTCCTGGTCGACCCCGGCGAGAACGGCCGGGCCGTGGCCGAACGTCTGCGCGGCCGCGACCTCGCCGCTCCCGACGTGATGTTCGCCGAGGCGGCCAACGTCCTCCGCACGCTTCGCGCGCGCCGCAAGCTGAGCGACGCCGAGGCCTCGATGGCCTACGCCGAACTCCTGGAGCTCCCGATCGAGCCGTGGCCGTTCGAGACCGTCGAGCAGCGTGTGTGGGATCTGCGAGGCACCCTGACCGCGTTCGACGCGACCTTCGTCGCGCTGTCCGAGCTGCTCACGGCTCCGCTCGTGACGACGGACAAGCGGCTGGAGCGGGCGATGCGGTCCGTGCCCGCGGTGAAGGGGCCCGCGGTGAAGGGGTCCGCGATGAACGGGAGGGGGTTGCGTGCGGTGGACGGGTAGGACGTGACCGGCGTCCGGACGCTCAGCGCAGCGTCTTGCGCGCCGTGATCTGGCCGGTGTCGAAGCCGAGAAGGTGGAGTCCGCCGTGGAAGCGGGCGTGCTCGATCTTGATGCAGCGGTCCATCACCACGGTGAGGCCGAGGGACTCGCCGTATTCGGCGGCCTCCTGGTTCCAGATGCCGAGCTGCACCCAGACGGTCGGCGCGCCGACCGCTACGGCCTCGTCGATCACGCTCGGGATGTCGCTCGCGCGGCGGAACACGTCGACGATGTCCGGCACCTCGGGGAGGGAGGCGAGATCGGGGTAGGCCTTCTGGCCAAGGATGGTGTCGGCGTTCGGGTTCACGAAATACACGCGGAAGTCGCTCGACTGCTGCAGGTACGTCCCGACGAAATAGCTCGAACGGGCCGGGTTCGCGGACGCGCCCACGATCGCGACCGACTTCGCGCCGCGCAGGATCCGCAGGCGCTCCTTCGCGTCGGGACCCGTCCAGGTGCGCTGCGACTTCAGGAGTTTCGCCAGAGGGGAGTCGGCGGGGAGCGAGCAGCTCAGGCCGTTGACCAGCTGGACCTCGGTCGTCGTCGAGTCGCTGGCCGCGTCGATCGCCGTCGCGTTCGCGGTCGTCATGCTGCCGCCTCCTTCACCGCTGCGCTGAGCGCCTGGTCCAGATCGTAGATGATGTCGTCCACATCCTCGATGCCGACGCTGATGCGCACGACGCCCGGGAGCACGCCGGCGTCGAGGAGCTGCTGCTCGGTGAGCTGGGCGTGCGTCGTGGAGGCCGGGTGGATGACGAGCGTCTTCGCGTCGCCGATGTTCGCGAGGTGGCTCGCGAGGTTCAGCGACTCGATGAAGCGCTGGCCGACCTCGCGTCCGCCCGTGACGACGAACGAGAACACGCTTCCCGGGCCCTTCGGGAGGTACTTCTGCGCACGTTCGTGGTGGGGGTGCTCGGGCAGCCCGGCCCAGAAGACCTTCTCGATCCGCGGGTCCGCGTCCAGCCACTCGGCGACCGCGCGGGCGTTGTCGACGTGCGCCTGGATCCGGTACGGCAGCGTCTCGACGCCCTGCGCGAGCAGGAACGCCGAGTGCGGGGCGAGGGAGGGGCCGATGTCGCGCAGCTGCTCGGCGCGGAGGCGGGTGAGGAAGGCGTATTCGCCGAAGTTGCCCGACCACTGCAGCCCGCCGTACGACGGGACCGGCTGGCTGAACAGCGGGAACTTTTCGCTGTGCCAGTCGAAGCGGCCGCTCTCCACCACGACGCCGCCCAGGGTGGTGCCGTGGCCGCCGAGGAACTTCGTCGCCGAGTGGATGACGATGTCGGCGCCCCACTCGATCGGGCGGTTCAGGTAGGGGGTGGCGATGGTGGAGTCGATGATCAGCGGGATGCCGGCCGCGTGCGCGACCTCGGCCAGGCCCTCGATGTCGGCGATCTCGCCGGACGGGTTGGCGATCGTCTCGGCGAAGACGAGCTTGGTGCGGTCGGTGATCGCCGCCGCGTAGTCGGCCGGGTCGGAGCTCTGCACGAACGTCGTGTCGACCCCGAAGCGGCGCAGCGTGACGTCGAGCTGCGTGATCGAGCCGCCGTAGAGGTTGGCGGACGCCACGATGTGGTCGCCGGCCCCGGCCAGCGACGCGAACGTGATGTACTGGGCGCTCAACCCGCTCGCCGTCGCGACGGCGCCGATGCCGCCCTCGAGGCTCGCGACGCGCTCCTCGAACGACGCGACCGTCGGGTTCTCCAGCCGCGAGTAGATGTTGCCGTACTTCTGCAGCGCGAACCGCGCCGCGGCGTCCGCGGTGTCGTCGAACACGAAGGCGCTGGTCTGGTAGATCGGCAGTGCGCGCGCTCCGGTCACGGGGTCGGGGATGTTGCCCGCGTGGATCGCACGCGTCCGGAAGCCATATTCGCGATCAGCCATGCGGCCACGCTACCCGAGGCCCCGCGAGGCCACCCTGCGGCCTCCGTAACACGCGGTCATCCGTCGGCTTCGCCCGTGGGGTGTCGGGGCGTCGGTCGCCGCAGGCCAGTCGCCGCGGGCCATGCGTCGTGCGCGTAGGTTTCGCCGACACTGCATGGGGGCGGCCGGTCGCCGCGTCGTGCACGGGGCCTGCACAGCCTGCCTCGATAGGCTCGAAATGTTCGCACGACCGCGATCCCGGACGACGGTTCAGTACCCGGCACGCGACAAGACTGGCCAAGGAGTCGTCATCGTGTCGTGGATCGTCCTCATCCTCTCCGGCGTGCTCGAAGCCGTGTGGGCCACGGCCCTCGGGAAGTCCGCCGGTTTCACCCGCCCCGTACCCACCGTGGTGTTCGTCGTCGGCCTCCTCGCCTCGATGGGCGGCCTCGCCTACGCGATGCGCGACATCTCGACCGGGACGGCCTACGCCGTCTGGGTCGGCATCGGCGCGGCGCTCACCGTGCTGTACGCGATGGTCTTCGGCGGCGACGGCTTCTCGCTGGTCAAGCTGCTGCTCATCCTCGGGCTGGTCGGCTGCGTCGTCGGACTGAAGCTGGCGCACTAGCCGGGTCGGCTGGATCGGCGAGCGCGATTCGGCGTCAGGCGGTCAGGCCGCCGACACCCACACCGCGCCGAGCGCCAGCGCGGCGATCAGGGCCCAGGACAGCAGACCGGTGGCGAGTGCGCGCCAGCCCGTTCCGACGAGGGTGCGCAGCCGGACCGCGGTCCCGAGGCCGAAGAGGGCCATCGCGAGGAGGATGGTCTGGAGCGTGTCGGCGCCGTCGGTCATCGCGGCCGGCAGCGGCAGGAACGAGCGGATCAGCACCGCCGCGATGAAGCCGGCGACGAAGAGCGGGACGATCGGCGGGCGCTTAACGCTGGGGTCGCCCTCCACGTGCCGGCGGCGCTCGACGATCGCCGCGATCGCGACGGTCGGGGCGAGCATGAGGACGCGGGTGAGCTTGACGACGATCGCCACGGTCAGCGCGGCCGGGCCCGCGATCTGCGCGGTCGCCACGACCTGGCCGACATCATGGACTCCGCCGCCGACCCAGTGACCGAACTGCACCGCGGAGAGGCCCAGTGGATGCCAGAAGAGCGGGAGCACGAAGATCGCGAGCGTCCCGCACAGCGTGACCAGCGCCACCGGAGTGGCGGCCTCCTCGTCCTTGGGCTTGACCACTCCGCTCATCGCGCCGATCGCGGACGCACCGCAGATCGAGAAGCCCGTCGCGATCAGGAGCGGTTGGTGACCGGGCAGGCGGAAGAGCCGGCCGATCAGGAACGTCCCGCCGAAGCTGAACGCCACGATCCCGACGGTCGTCAGGATGGCCACCCAGCCGAGCCCGGCGATGTCGCCGAGGCTGAGCTTGAGGCCGAGCAGCACGACGCCGATCCGCATCAGCCGCTTCGCGCTGAGCGTGAGGCCAGGAGCGAGCACTCCGCCGAGGGCGCCGCGCGCGGCCGGGATCTGGCCGACCACGATGCCGAGCACGACCGCCGCCGTCAGCAACGGCACGGCGGGCGCCAGCCAGTGGATTCCCCAGGCTGCGGCCGCGGCGAGGCCGGCGACGGCGACGCCGGGCAGCCAGGAGAGTGACGAGCGCGCGGGTGAGGGGGTGGGCGAGGTGGCGGGTGAGGTCACCGTTCCATTCTTGCGTCAACGCACATCCGGTTTTGACACGGGGCGTGGCGGGCCGCGACCAGGGTGCGCGCGCACCTGCGCCTCGGCCCGGCCGGCCGGCCATCCATCACAGACTGGACAACAGCCGCGCCCCGTCCGGCACCCCCAGCCCCGTGCAGGCATCCCAGCCCGTCCCCGCGGCGTACACCCCGTTGTTCCCCGACGTGATGTCCCGGAAGCCCGCGGCGACCTGGCCCGCCCGGATCGAGTCGTACAGCTTCGGCTGCACCAGCCCGAAGCGCGAACCCGTCGACTGGGCCAGGCGGGCGATCAGCGCAGCCCACAGGGGTGCGACCGCGCTCGTTCCGCCGATCACCATGTCCTTGCCGTCGACGCGCACCTGGTAGCCGGTCTGCGGGTCCGCGACCGCCGACACGTCGGGGACGCCGCGGCCGCCGGGGCCGTTGGCAGCGCCGCCCGCGTCCGTGCCTCCGGGGCCGGAGGGGACGCCGACGCCCTTCTGCCAGGTCGGGAGGGCGAAGACCGCGCTGACGCCGCCTCCGGTCGCGCCGTTCCCCGCCCCGTTGTTCCAGACCGTCTCGGACTGGACCGCGCCGGTCGTGGCGTTCGCCTCCAGGCGGGTGCCGCCGCAGGCCAGCGCGTGCGGGGAGGAGGCCGGGAAGTCGACGTGCGCCTTGCCGTCGCCGACACGGTCGCTGCTGCCGTCGTCGCCCGCCGCCACGGTGGTGGTGACACCGAGCGCGGCGGCGTCCTGGAGGGCCTGGTCGAACGCGTTGCGCGCCTGCGCCGTCCACTGGTCCTCCGACTGGCCCCAGCTGATGCTGATCGTGGCTGGGGTGGGCGTCGCGTGGGCGGCGGTGCTCACCGCGTCCAGGAATCCCGCGTCGGTGTTGGGTGCGAAGTACACGAGCAGCGCGGCGCCGGGGGCGAGCGCGCCGGCCACCTCGATGTCGAGCATGACCTCCCCGTCCGCGCCGTTGGGGTCCTGGCCGGGGACGTTCGATGCACCGTCCACGCCGACGGCGGTCACCGACGGGGTGGGGATGCCGAGCCCGGCGAAGTAGGTGTCGAGGTCGGCCTGCACGTAACCGCCGCCCAACTCGATGATGGCGATGGTCTGGCCGCTTCCGTCGGTGCCCGCGGGGAAGTCGTAGACCTTCCCGAGCTGGGGCGGCGTGTAGCTGGTGGCCACCGCAGCGGCGGGCGTGATGTGGAACTGGGCGCGCGCCTGCGGCCGGTCGTCGAGGCCGAGCACAGCGGTCACGACGCCGTCGAGCTCGGCGGGGATGCTCAGCCCGCCGGAGCGCTGCCGGTAGCGCGGGGCGTCCTCCCCGGCGTCGGCCGGCCGGGATTCGGCCAGATCGGTCCCGAACACGCGCGCCAGCACGGAGACCGGGCCGGAGACGCGGACGCGGCGCTCCGCGGCGTTCGCCTCGTCGACGGTCACGCCGAGGCGTTCGAGGGTCGATGTCACCAGCTGGAGGTCCGCCGGCGAAGCGCCGTAGCGGTCGCCGAGCTCCTGCGTGGTCAGGTGCGACGTGAAGGCGTCGTCGGGGAGCGGCGCCTGGCGGCGCAGGATCAGCGTGGCCTGGACGGGTGTGTCCGGCGGGAGGGCTCCGTGCGCCTGGAAGCCGGCGCGTGGGGGCCGTTCGCTTCCGGGAAGGGGGACGAGGTTCAGCGGCTCTTCGGCATCCATACCCAACGGTCTACCACCGTGGGCCGACAGCGGTGAGGGCCGATTCGGCCTATCTGAACAGGACGCGTCAGACCCAGCTCGGCAGCCACATGTGGATCTGCCAGAACCAGAACGGGACCTGCTGCGCCGTCCAGATCGGCCAGAAGAACGCGCTCACCACGGCCGCGAGCGCGAGGAACACCGTCGTCCAGGCGATCCCCTGACGCCGTCGCCGCTCGGGATCCGTACGCCTGCCGAGCACCAGCGCGATGACCGCGGTGAGCGCGAGGATCAGGTAGGGCTCGAAGGCGATCGCGTAGAACTGGAAGATCGTGCGGTTGATGTAGAGCAGCCACGGCAGGTACCCGGCGGCGAGGCCGGTGAGGATGAGGCCCGTCCGCCACTCCCGGTAGCGGGCGAGCCGGTAGACCAGGTAGAACACCGCCGCCGCGGCGGCCCACCAGATGATCGGGTTGCCGAGCGACGTGATCGCCGCCGAGCAGCCTCCCGGCGCGGTGCAGCCGGCCTGGCCGTAGGTGTTGCCGGTGTAGTACATGCTCGTCGGCCGGATCATGAACAGCCAGGTCAGCGGGTTGGACTGGTACGGGTGCGGCACGTGGAGGTTGATGCTGTAGTTGTACATCTCCGTCTGGTAGTGCCAGAGGTTCTGGAACCACAGCGGCACCCACGCGAGCGCCCCCGTCCACTGCGCGTGCACCGATTCGGCCCAGTTGCGGTAGTAGCCGCCGCTGGTGACCAGCCAGCCGGTCCAGGTGGCGATGTAGGACAGGAACGCGATCGGGACCATCAGCACGAAGGTCGCCGGCGCCTGCTTGAGCAGGCCGCCGCTGATGTAGAAGGCGACACCCTCCCTGCGCCGGGCGACGATGTCCACCACGACGACGTAGACGGCGAAGAAGGCGAGGAAGTAGAAGCCGCTCCACTTCACGCCGGCGCAGAGCCCGGTGAGGATGCCGGCGGCGATCAGCCACGGCCTCCACCACAGCACCGGCCCCCAGGACGGATCGCGTCCGGCTCTGCGGGCGTCGAGCAGCTTCGCCGCCAGCCGGTTCGCGTGCCAGCGCCGGTCGAGCAGGATGCAGCCGAACGCCAGCAGCGCGAAGAACATCACGATGTTGTCCAGCAGCGCGACGCGGCTCATCACGATCGCGTGCCCGTCGATGGCGAACAGGAAGCCCGCGATCGTCGCGATCATCGTGGAGGAGAACAGCGCCCGCGCGATCAGGAAGACGACCAGCACGGCCAGGATGCCGACGACAGCGGTCGACACGCGCCAGCCGAACGAGTTGCCCGCTCCGGTCGCGGCCATCCCGAGCGCGATGATCCACTTGCCGAGCGGCGGATGCGCGACGAAGGAGGGGGAGGACTCGAAGATGTCCGTGTTCCCCGCGTTGAACGACTGGTCGGCCTTGTCGGGCCAGCTGCCCTCGTAGCCGAGGTGGAAGAGGCTCCAGGCGTCCTTGACGTAGAAGGTCTCGTCGAACACGAGCACGTGCGGGGAGCCGAGGTCCCACAGCCGCAGGACGGCGGCGAGCAGCGTGACCGCGATCGGCGCGCCCCAGTACCAGAGCTTCAGCCGCAGCGGCGTCCGCAGCACGCGCGCCCACCAGTCGTCCAGCCGGCTGCCGATGCGGGCCGGGGCGACGTGCGCCGCCGGGTGGGCGACGGGCGTGTCGGCGCCGGAGGCCGCTGCGGCGGTGTCGCCCGCGAGGGGTGAGGGGGAGGTCACCAGGACATCCTGACAGACTGGACCTATGATCATCCTCGCCGCGACGCCGATCGGAAATCTGGGCGACGCCTCCGCCCGCCTGGTCGAGCTGCTCGGCTCGGCGACCGTCGTCGCCGCCGAGGACACCCGGGTCACGCAGCGGCTGCTCGCGGGCCTCGGCGTGGAGAACCGGCCCCGGCTGATCGCCCTGCACGAGCACAACGAGCGCGACCGGGCGGCCGAGCTGGTGGAGCTCGCCCGCGACCAGGACGTCGTGGTGCTCTCCGACGCCGGGATGCCGACGGTCTCCGACCCCGGCTTCCCGCTCGTGGAGGCCGCGGCGGCCGCCGGAGTCGGCGTGACCGTGGTGCCCGGCCCGAGCGCTGTGCTGTCGGCGCTCGCCGTGTCCGGCCTCCCGACCGACCGGTTCACGTTCGAAGGGTTCCTGCCACGCAAGCACGGGGAGCGCACCTCGTCTCTGCGGGCGCTGGCGGCCGAGCAGCGCACGATGCTGTTCTTCGAGTCGCCCAACCGGCTCGCCGCCTCGCTCGCCGACCTGGCCGATGTGTTCGGCGCCGACCGCCGCGCTGTGGTCTGCCGCGAGCTGACCAAGCTGCACGAGGAGACCCGCCGCGGGACGCTGGAAGAGCTGGCCGCGTGGGCGGCGAACGGCGTGCGCGGAGAGATCGTCGTCGTGGTCGCCGGCGCCCCGGCCCGGGAGGCCGACCCGGCCACGGCGCTCGAGCAGGTGCTCGCCCTCGTCGCCGACGGGACCCGGCTGAAGGACGCCGCCGCGGAGGTCGCGGAGGCGACGGGGCTGTCCCGGCGCGACCTGTACCAGGCGGCGCTGGACGCGCGGCGGGGTTAGCGCGATCGAGTGTGGGGAAGGACGACCACCTCGACATCCGGGAACCGGCTGAACCCGGCGTCTTCCGTCAGCAGTGGAACTCCGACCGCTCCTGCGTGCGCGGCGATGAGGGCGTCTTTCGGCCGGACCGCGCGGCGAGGCTCGGCGGTCAGCGTTCCATAAGCGTCCGATGCCGCTCGATCGAAGTCCAGCCAGAAGTCGGCCAGGTCATCCAGCGTCCTGATCAGCTCCTCGCGCTGATCGGCTGCGGACCTTCGCCTCGCGTCGCCGCGGAAGACGACCAGGCCCTGGACGAGTTCGCCTCGGCAGATCATCGATGAACGGTACGAGCCGAGGTCGTCGACGACGTCCGTGGGGAGGCCGCTGACCAGAACGCTGGTGTCGAGCATGCCGCGGATCGTCATCGCGGCTCTCCGACCATGTCGGTGTCGCGGGAGGCGGTCAACCGCTCGAGTTCCTCCGTGACGACCTCGTCATCCGCGAGTCGAGCGAGGAGACGGAGTCGCGCTTTCGCCGCTTCGAGGGCGGTGTCGGATTTCTGGTCGGTGTCGTCGGAAACCGGAATGAAGGCAGCGCTCACGCGGCCGTGCGTCGTCACCGCAGCGCCGGACTTCAGATAGTGGGCAGGGTTGGACTTGAACGTACTGATCGGCACGTGCGGGAGACGATCGATTTCGGCTGCCGTGAGAGTCATATCTGCTCCATTTCGTAAATTCGGCTCTGATTCTAGAGGCTGCGGCTCCGAATGGGCTGAACGCCCGCTCCGCCCCGGTAACATCGCCGTCCACCCCCTCCCGCGCCCGTAGGATAGTCACCATGTCCGACGGCTCCGCGTTCTACATCACCACGCCGATCTTCTACGTCAACGACGTCCCTCACATCGGGCACGCCTACACGGAGGTCGCCGCGGACGTGCTCGCGCGCTGGCACCGCCAGGCCGGCGACGACACCTGGCTGCTGACCGGCACCGACGAGCACGGGCAGAAGATCCTGCGCACCGCGACCGCCAACGGCACCACCCCGAAGGAGTGGGCCGACCGGCTGGTGACGAACGAGTGGCTGCCGCTGCTGAAGACCATCGACATCGCGAACGACGACTTCATCCGCACCACCGACGAGCGGCACGAGAAGAACGTCCAGAAGTTCCTGCAGAAGCTGTACGACGACGGCTTCATCTACGCGGGCGAGTACGAGGCCCTGTACTGCGTCGGCTGCGAGGAGTTCAAGCCGCAGAGCGAGATCGTCGACGGCACGGGGGAGTACGAAGGCCAGAAGGTCTGCGCCATCCACTCCAAGCCGCTGGAGCTGCTGCAGGAGAAGAACTACTTCTTCCGGATGAGCGACTTCGCCGACCGGCTGCTGGCCCTCTACGAGGACCGACCGGAGTTCGTGCAGCCGGAGTCGGCCCGCAACGAGGTCGTGTCCTTCGTGCGCCAGGGGCTCAGCGACCTGTCCATCTCGCGGTCGAGCTTCGACTGGGGCATCAAGGTGCCGTGGGACGAGTCGCACGTGGTCTACGTGTGGTTCGACGCGCTGCTCAACTATGTGACCGCGGTCGGCTACGGCCAGGACGAGGAAACCTTCGAGCGCCGCTGGCCGGCGACGCACCTGGTCGGCAAGGACATCCTGCGCTTCCACGCCGTCATCTGGCCGGCCATGCTGATGGCCGCAGGGCTGGAGGTGCCGCACCGCGTCTTCGGCCACGGCTGGCTGCTGGTCGGCGGCGAGAAGATGTCCAAGTCCAAGCTGACCGGCATCGCGCCGACCCAGATCACCGACACCTTCGGCTCCGACGCGTTCCGCTACTACTTCCTGCGCGCGATCAACTTCGGCCAGGACGGCTCGTTCAGCTGGGAGGACCTCGCCGCGCGCTACCAGGCCGAGCTGGCCAACGGCTTCGGCAACCTGGCGTCGCGCGTGATCGCGATGGTCACGCGTTACTTCGAGGGCGTGGTGCCGCCGGCCGGGCAGTACGAGGAGGCCGACCTCCACGTGCAGCAGGTCGTCGCGAAGGCCACCGCCGACGCTGACGCCGCCATGGGCACGCTGGCGATCCACGACGCGCTCGCCGCGGTGTGGACCATCGTGGACGAGCTGAACGGCTACATCACGATCCAGGAGCCGTGGTCGCTCGCGAAGGACGAGACCAAGCGCGAGCGCCTGCAGACGGTGCTCTACACGGCGGCGGAGGGCCTGCGCGCCCTCGCGGTGCTGCTCTCGCCGGTCGTTCCGAAGGCGACGGCCAAGCTGTGGACCGCGCTCGGCGTGACCGCGGAGCTCGGCCCGCTCGACGCGCAGCCGCTGCGGAAGGCCGGCGACTGGGGCCGGCTGCCCGCCGGCACCGAGGTCAACGGGCTCGAGGCGCTGTTCCCGCGCATCGAGGCGGACGTGGTGCAGGGGGCATGACCGACCCCGCGTTCATCCGGCAGCGGCACGTCACCGACGGTCGCGACCTCGCGTACCCGCCGCTTCCGGAGGCGCTCGTCGTGCCCGTCTACGACAACCACACCCACCTGGAGATCGCCGACGGCCACGAGCCGCTCGACTACCGCGAGCAGCTCGACCGCGCCTCCAGCGTCGGCGTGCGCGGGGTGGTCCAGGTCGGCAACGACGTGGAGACCTCCCGCTGGTCGGCGGAGATGGCCGCGATCGAGCCGCGCATGCTGGCCGCCGTCGCCCTGCACCCCAACGACGCCCCGGACTACGCCGAACGCGGCGAGCTGGACGACGCCCTCGCGGCGATCGCCGAGCTGGCCGGGAGGCCGCGGGTGCGGGCTGTCGGGGAGACCGGACTCGACTTCTTCCGCACAGAGGCGGGGCCGCGGCGCGACGCGCAGTTCGCGTCCTTCGAGGCGCACATCGAGATCGCCAAGCAGAACGGCATCGCCCTGCAGATCCACGACCGGGACGCGCACGCCGCCGTCGTCGCGACGCTCAAGCGCGTCGGCGCGCCGGAGCGCACCGTCTTCCACTGCTTCTCCGGCGATGTCGAGCTGGCCGAGATCTGCGCGGACAACGGCTGGTACATGTCGTTCGCGGGCAACGTCACGTTCAAGAACGCGCCGAACCTGCGTGCCGCCCTCCAGGCCGCTCCGCGCGACCTGATCATGGTGGAGACCGACGCGCCGTTCCTCACCCCCGCGCCGTTCCGCGGCCGGCCGAACGCGCCGTACCTCATCCCGCACACGCTGCGGGCGATGGCGGAGTACCTGAGCACCGACGCCTCCACGCTCGCGGCGCAGATCAACTCCAATACGGAGCTCGTCTACGGCCGCTGGGACAGCGAGCCCGTCGGCCAGCCGCCGTCGGGCCCGATCGGGACCATCGCGTGAGCGAGCTGCGCCTGCTCGGACCGGCCGAGATCCGCGACCTCGCGGAGCTGCTGGACGTCACCCCGACCAAGAAGCTCGGCCAGAACTTCGTCATCGACGCGAACACCGTGCGCCGCATCGTCCGGGTCGCGGAGGTCGAGGCCGGCGACGTGGTGGTGGAGGTCGGCCCCGGCCTCGGCTCGCTCACGCTCGGCCTCCTGGAGGCGGACGCGCGCGTCGTCGCCGTGGAGATCGACGGGCGCCTGGCCCGGCAGCTCCCGGTCACGGTCGAGCAGCTGGCGCCGTCCGCGGCCGGGCGGCTGACGGTCGTCCACCAGGACGCCCTCACCGTGACCGAGCTGCCCGAGCAGCCCGCCCGGCTGGTCGCCAACCTCCCGTACAACGTCTCGGTGCCGGTGCTGCTGCACTTCCTGGAGACCTTCCCGACCCTGCGCTCCGGCGTGGTAATGGTGCAGGCGGAGGTCGGCCACCGCATCGCGGCCGGCCCCGGCTCCAAGGTCTACGGCGCGCCGAGCGTGAAGGCCGCCTGGTACGGCGACTGGCGCACGGCCGGCAACGTCAGCCGGCAGATCTTCTGGCCGGTGCCCAACGTGGACTCGGTGCTGGTCGGCTTCGACCGGCGCGCGGAGCCGCGCGGCGACGAAGCGCTCCGGCGCCGCACGTTCGCCCTCGTGGACGCCGCCTTCCAGCAGCGCAGGAAGACCCTCCGGCAGTCGCTCTCCGTGGTCTTCGGCGACCCGACCTCCGCCGCGACGGCGCTGGAGGCCGCCGGGATCAGCCCGTCGCTGCGGGGCGAGCAGCTCCAGCTCGACGACTTCGTGAGACTCGCCGCCTCCGCCTGATCGCCGTGGTCCTCCCGGGACCCCCGCACTGTGTAGGTTTGAGGCATGGTCGAGGCTGGTACGGGGTGGGACGTGGATGCCGTGCATGTGCGGGCGCCGGGCAAGATCAACGTGTTCATGCGAGTCGGCGCCGTCCGCGACGACGGCTACCACGACGTCGCGACCGCCTACCAGGCCGTCTCGCTCTACGAGGACGTCCGCGCCTACCGCGACGACGAGTTCTCGGTCAGCTTCTCCGGCAGTGTCGACACCAGCGAGCTGGCGACCGACGGCACGAACCTCGCGATCAAGGCCGCCAAGCTGCTGGCCAAGAAGACCGGCCACACCGGAGGCGTCCGGCTGGAGATCGAGAAGCATGTCCCGATCGCGGGCGGCATGGGCGGAGGCTCGGCCGACGCGGCCGCGACCCTGGTCGCCTGCGATGCGCTCTGGGGCACCGAGCTCGGCCGCGAGGAACTGCTCGCCCTGGCCGCGCGGCTCGGCGCGGACGTCCCGTTCGCGCTGATCGGCGGCACGGCGATCGGCACCGGCCGCGGCGACCGGCTCAGCCCCGCGCTTGCCACCGGGCAGTTCCAGTGGGTGCTCGCCCTGCCGGAAGGCGAGCTCAGCACGCCCGCCGTCTACAGCGAGCTCGACCGGCACCGGCAGCGACACATCGGCGAGATCGCGCCCGCCGAGCGCAGCCCGAGCGTCGACGCGGAGATCCTGCAGGCCCTGCGCGCGGGCGACCCGGCGATGCTGGCCGAGGCGCTCACCAACGACCTCCAGGCGCCGGCCATCCACCTGGCCCCGAGCATCGCGGAGGTGCTGGAGCTCGGCGAGCTGAACGGCGCGCTCGCGGGGATCGTGTCGGGCTCCGGTCCGACCGTGGCGTTCCTGGTGGCGGACCTCGACAACGCCCTCGACCTGCAGATCGCGCTCAGCGCGTCCCGGATCCGCGCGGTGCGGGCGACCGGGCCGGTGCACGGCGCGCGGGTCGTCGGCGACTGATCCGGCCGCCCGACCGCGCAGCGCCCCCGCCACCCCCTGCCGAGTATCCCGGGAGCCGGGCCATGTCGGGCCACATCCCGGCGCGGGCATACTCGGCAGCTGGTGAGGCGCCCAGGCGCGCGAATCCGGCGCCTGAGCCCGAGGATGCCCGATCCGCATCGCACGTCGGGTTGAGACGATTCGTTTGAGTGAGTCGTTTCCGTGCGGGTGCGGGTCGGGCATCCCGGGTGAGATCAACGTTAGCGAGCGGCCCGCGTGTCCTCCTAGTGGGGGACCGGAAAACCGTCAACTCTTGACGGGTCGGTCGCTTCTGACGGGCCGGCGGCGGGGGAGGGCGAGCGAGCGCAGCTCCCGGCGGGAACGCATCCCGAGCTTGGCGAGGATGTTGCGCACGTGGAAGTTGACGGTCGTCACCGACACGTACAGCCGCTCGGCGATCTCCTTGTTGGTCATGCCCGCGGCCAGCGCGTGGGCCACCTGCCGCTCGCGGGTCGTGAGCGATGCGAGCGGGTCGGCGGCGGCCGCCTCGCGTTCGCCGTCGGCGGCGCCGGTCCCGGACCGGACCTCGTCGAGGTACTGCGCCGTGCGAGCGAGGTAGCTGCTGGCGCCGAGGCGGCGGAATGTGGCGGCGGCGGACTCGAGCAGGGCCTCGGCGTCGTGGTGGCCGTCGGCGAGCAGCCTGCCGGCGACGAGCAGCCTGCCGGCGTCCAGCGCGGCGACCGCCTCGGGGAAGGCGAAGCGCGCTTCCTGTGCGGCCTCCCGGTACGCGGTCACCGCCTCGTCGCGCCGGTCCTCGGCCTCCAGCACCCGGCCCTCGAGCCAGCGCAGCGAGCCGTAGTAGGGCCGCCAGAGGCCGGGGGCGGTGCAGCGCTCGAAGGCGGCGCGCGCTTCGGCGGCGCGGCCGAGGGCGGCGAGCGCGTCGACGCGGTAGCTGAGCCAGCCGAGGGTGGAGGCGCGGGTCGCGGCGGCCTCGGCGTCGACAGTGGCCTGCAGCTGCTCCTCCGGACGGCCGAGCGCGCGGGCGAGCTCGGCCCGCGCGAGGAACGGCAGGTCGCCGTCGTAGGAGCCGATGAACCGGGGATCCGCGCGCGCGGCCGAGCGCAGCCGGTCGCCCACCGAGTCGGCCTCGCCGCGGCCGGCGCGCACCAGCGCGGAGGTCCAGAGCGCGATCGGCCAGCAGGACAGGTCGGTCTCGTCCAGTGCCAGCGCGACGGCCGTGTCGGCCAGCGTGACGGACTCCTCCCACTCGCCGACCAGGAAGAGGATGTGCGCGTAGATCGTGCGGACGAAGCCGGCGGTCCAGCTCGACGGGAACCGGCGGACCAGCTCGTTGGCACGGGCCAGGTCGGCGCGGGCGCGCTCGACGTCGCCGCCGAGGATGAACACCCGGGAGCGCGCGACGAGCGCGTCCACGGCCGCGGGCGACTCGTGCTGCGCCAGCAGCGTGTCCAGCTCCGCGGTCAGCGGGGCGAACAGGTCGGGACGCCCGGCGTGCGCCGCCGAGTTGAGGGCCCAGCCGAGCAGGCGGACCAGGTGCTCGTCGGGTTCCGCGAGCCAGCGCAGCGCCGGGTCGGCGACCTCCTCGGGGCGCGGGCACTCCGCGATGTGCGCGCGCGCCGTCTCCAGGTGGTCGAGGACGCCGGCGAAGTCACCCATCGCCATGAGCACCTTCGGGATCGCCTCGGCGACGTGGGTGCGGATCGCGCGCTCGTCCGGGGTGACCGCGGGGGCGGCCTCCAGTTTGAGGGCGAGCTCCAGCGCGCCGGGCACGTCGCGGGAGAGCGTGCGCAGCTCCAGCAGCACGGCGTCGCGCGCAGGCGACGTCGGCAGCGCCTCGATGGCGGGCCGCAGCTCCAGGATCTGCTCGTGCAGGCGGAACCGCATCGCGAGGAGGCCGAGCTCGATGAGCGCGCGCTCCAGCTCACCGTCGGTCGCGAGGTGCATCGCGGAGCGGGCGTAGCTCATGGCCTGTTCGGCGTGCCCCTGGTCGGCGGCGGCCAGCGCGGCGGTGAGCAGCTCGTCGACCAGCAGCGGGTCGGCGGTGTCGGCGGCCTCCACCCGGTGCCGGAGGGCGCGGTGGCCGTCCAGCACCTCCGCGGCGACCCGGTGGATCGCGACCCGGCGCTCGACGGTCAGCTCGGCGGCGAGCGCGTCGGCGAGCAGCGCGTGCGCCGGCTCCACCCAGAGCACGCCGTCGCGGGTGAGGCCGAGGACCAGCCCGCGCGTGACCGCTCCGGGGAGGTCGAGCTTCGTGCCGAGGCGGGCGGCGACGCTGCCGACGACGGGCGCTGGCAGCGGGTCGCGCAGCACGGCGACGAACTCGGCCGCGGTGCGCACGGACGGGTCGGCGCCCTCCAGCGCCGCCGAGATGGCCGAGGCCAGCGGCATGATCGCGGTGTCCGGCAGGTCCCAGCCCGCGGGATGCAGCGCCTGCTCGAACGTGTCGCGCAGCTGGCCGAGCAGGACGCTCAGCAGCAGCGGGGAGCCCTGCGTCGCCTCGGTGAGGCGGGTCGCCGTGCGGCGGGAGATGGGGTGGCCGAGGAGGTGCTCGGCCAGCTCCTGGGTGTCGGAGACGGTGAGCGGGGTGAGGTCGATACGGGCGTGGTTGACGGAGGTCGCGGCGAGGTCGTCGAACAGGGCGGTCACGCTGTTCGGCTGTGGACGCGACGCCGCCGTGAACAGGAAGCCGCGGTCTGACAGCCGCCGCACCACGAACCGGAGCGCCCGCGCCGAGGGCTCGTCCACCCACTGCGCGTCGTCGACGATGAGGCACACGGGGCCGTTCAGGCCGTCGATCGTGTCGAGGAGCAGCCTCCCGACCGTGAGGGCGTCGTCCTCCGGGGCGGGCGGGCGGATGGCGGCGTTCGGGCCGCCGTTCGCGCCGCGCAGCGCGGTCAGTCCGCGCACCAGCGTCTCGACGGTCGCGTAGGCGAGGTCGGACTCGAACGAGTCGGCGCTCACCCGCAGCACGGTCCAGCCGTCCAGCCGCTCGGCGATGTCGGCCAGCAGGGAGGTCTTGCCGAGGCCCGCCTCGCCGGTGACCAGCACCGCGCCGCCGCGGTCGATCGCGCGGTGGGCGACCAGCAGGATGGTCTCCCGCGCCCGGTCGCGTCCGAAGAGTGGGCGCACGGTCGCCAGCTCGTCGGTCACGCTCAGCCCCCATCGACCGCGCGGGTCGGGAACGCGTGGTCCGGTGGGTCGATCATCGCACATCGGGGTGTGCGGTCGGTTTCCCCAAAAGGTGGGGGGAACGAGGTCATCGCGTGGGGCGGCCCCGGTTCGCGACGGTAGGCTGGAGGACCGTATGGCTCATCTCCTCGGCGCCGAGTCGCTGCACCTCGAATACCCGACGCGGGTCGTCTTCGACTCGGTGACGCTCGGCGTCTCCGAGGGCGACCGCATCGGCGTCGTGGGCCGCAACGGCGACGGCAAGTCCACCCTCCTCTCGCTGCTCGCCGGCCGTCTCGAACCGGACTCCGGCCGGGTCACCCGACGCCGCGACGTCACGGTCGGGATGCTCGACCAGCGCGACGAGCTGCCCGACGCGCTCACGGTCGGCCGCGCCATCGTCGGCGACCGCGACGAGCACACCTGGGCGGGCGACCCGAAGGTGCGCGACGTGCTGGCCGGCCTGGTCTCTGACGTGCCGTGGGACGCGACGATCGGCGAGCTCTCCGGAGGCCAGCGCCGTCGCGTGGCGCTCGCCGCCCTCCTGGTGCACGACCACGACATCCTCTTCCTGGACGAGCCGACCAACCACCTCGACATCGAGGGTGTCGCCTGGCTCGCCGACCACCTCAAGCGGCGCTGGCCGTCCGCCTCCGGGGCGCTCGTGGTCGTGACGCACGACCGCTGGTTCCTGGACGAAGTGTCGACGGCGACCTGGGAGGTCCACGACGGGATCGTGGAGCCGTTCGAGGGCGGCTACGCGGCGTACATCCTGCAGCGCGTCGAGCGTGACCGGATGGCGGCGGTCGCCGAGACCAAGCGGCAGAACCTGATGCGCAAGGAGCTGGCCTGGCTGCGCCGCGGGGCGCCGGCGCGCACCTCCAAACCGAAGTTCCGGATGGACGCCGCCGCCGCGCTGATCTCCGACGAGCCGGCCCCGCGCGACACCGTCGAACTGACCAAGCTCGCGACCGCACGGCTCGGCAAGGACGTGGTCGACCTCATCGACGTCACCGTCGAGTTCCCGCCGAAGACCGTCCTGCGCGACGTCGAATGGCGGATCGCGCCCGGCGAGCGCACCGGCATCCTCGGGATCAACGGCGCGGGCAAGTCCACGCTGCTCGGCCTCGTCGCCGGAACGGTCGAGCCGACGGCCGGCCGGGTCAAGCGCGGCAAGACGGTCAAGATCGCGACCCTCACCCAGCAGCTGGACGAGCTGGAGGCCGTGCGCGACCTCCGGGTCAGCGCCGTCGTCGCCGACAAGCGCACGACCTATCTCGCCGGCGGCAAGGAGGTCTCACCCGGCCAGATGCTCGAACGCCTCGGCTTCACGAACGCCCAGCTCTCGACGCCGGTCAAGGACCTCTCCGGCGGCCAGAAGCGCCGCCTCCAGCTGCTGCTGATCCTGCTGGACGAGCCGAACGTGCTCATCCTCGACGAGCCGACCAACGACCTGGACACCGACATGCTCGCCGCGATGGAGGACCTCCTCGACGGCTGGCCGGGCACGCTGCTCGTGGTGTCGCACGACCGCTACCTGGTGGAGCGGGTGACCGACCAGCAGTACGCGGTCGTGGAGGGGGCGTTCCGGCACCTGCCGGGCGGGGTGGACGAGTATCTGCGGTTGCGGAGGGAGAGGAGTGCGGCGCCTGCTGCGTCGGCTGCGCCTGCTGCTTCGGGCTCCGCTCCCGCGTCGCCCGTGCTCTCCGGCGCCGCCCTGCGCGCAGCCGAGAAGGAGCTCGCCTCCATCGACCGCCGCCTGGCGAAGCTGGCCGGCCAGGTCACCTCCCACCACGAGTCGATCGCCCGCCACGACCAGAGCGACTACGTCGGCCTCGGCCGCCTCACCGACGAGCTGCGCACCCTGGAGGGCGAGATCGCCGACCAGGAGACCCGCTGGCTGGAGCTGAGCGAGCAGCTGGAGGGCTGACGCCCACGTCGGCTCCGCGTCGGCAACGGCGGACATCCACCCCGCCACGCCGCACCACCGCAGCCATCGGAGGACATCCCACTCGCCTTGCCCCCCATCTCCTCCGCTACCCCCGCACCTCGCCCTCCTACCAAGTCGGCAACGGAGGAGATCGGGCTCCGGAGCGCGCGAGAGTCCTCCGTTAGCTGCCTTCCGGCGGCGTGTCGGCTCCGGACTCCTCCGTTGCCGACGCCTCGAACAGTTCCATCCGCACGTTGTAGTACGCGTCGGTCGGGCCGAGTCGGCGCATGCCGATCCGCTCGCAGACCCGCTGCGACGCGGCGTTGTCGGGGTAGGTGACGGCGACCACGCGCGGGAGGTCGGCGAGCGCCGCCGTGAGGAGTGCGCGGGCCGCCTCCGCCGCGTAGCCGTGGCCCCAGTGCTCCGGGTGGAAGTGCCAGCCGATCTCGGTGTCCCCGGACGGCCGCAACGGCTCTGGGCCGGACGCCGGGATGGGCTGCAGCATCACCGTGCCGACCGGCGTCCCGGCGAGCTCCACCACCCGGAACGCACGCAGGTCGTCCTCCAGCGCCCGCAGCCGGGCGATCCGCCGCTCCGCCTCGACGCGATCCGTCATGACCGCGGGCGTGCGGCCGAGGAACCGCGCCACCTCCCACCGCGAGTAGAGGTCGAAGGCGAAGTCCACGTCGTCGTCGCGCCACGGTCGCAGGGTGAGCCGGTCGGTGGTGAGGGTGGTGGGGATGCGCACCCGGTCAGCGTAATCGCGCACCGCGGTTCGGCGGTTCCGCCGCACATAGAGTGGAGCGATCGGCACCGAAAGGCAACACGCATCTCTAACGCAGCACCTCATTCCGCGACGTCGGGCACCTGGGCTGTCCCCGATCTCGTGGATGCTGCGACCCCGGTGATCGTGTTCCATCCGGCGATGGGTGTCGGCTGGTCGTACTACCGTCCACTGATCGACAGACTCCGCCGACTGGGCGTCATCGTCGTCGCCGCCGACCTCCGGGGGCACGATGTTCGCGGGCGACACTCCGACAGCGGATTCCGCGAGATCGTCGAGGTCGACATCCCGGCGATCGTGGCCGAGACTCGATCCCGGTGGCCCGGTCATCCGATCTGGCTGATGGGGCACAGCCTCGGCGGTCAGCTGTCCGCGGTCAGCGCCGCGCACGCGGCGCTTCCCATCTCCGGCCTGGTCCTTGTCGCGGCAGGCTCAGCGCACTTCCGCGCCTTCCCATCGTGGCGCGGAATCCGCAACCGGCTCCTCGCGCCGTGCTTCGCCGCATTGACCGTCGTCCTGGGATACTGGCCGGGCGATCGGGTGGGCTTCGGTGGCCGCCAGCCGCGCCGGCTCCTTCTCGACTGGGCCCATCTGGTTCGCACGGGACGCTATCGTTCGGGTGAAACGGGGCGGGAGTACGACGACGACCTGCGGCGCGCGGAGCAGCGGGTGCTCCTGGTCGGAGTCGTCGGCGACACGCTCGCCCCGGAAGGAGCCATCGATGAACTGCGGAGAAAGATGCCGCGTTCGCGAGTGACCGCCGTCGTCCGCCCGGCGCCGCCGGTCGGGAAGGATCCGCACTTCTCCTGGGTCCGCGGCGACGAGGGACTCGCGCGAGACGTCGTCGAGTGGATTCGGGGAGATGGTCCGCCGCACGCGAGCTCGGGCATCGGCGACTCGCCCCACGGCCCCTCCGGTTAGACTCGCCGCATGCCGACCCACATCGTCGTGAATCAGGCCCAAACCCCCGTCCTCAACCAGTCCCCGCCGCGCGTCGACCTGGACGAGTTCGCCGCGAATCTCCCGCTGCGGGAGGCCGTCGAGCGGTACGACGCCGACTGGGCGCTGTCCGACCTCGGCGCCGTCGGGCGGCTGGTCGGGTCCGCCGAGTTCCAGGCCGACGCCGAGCGGGCCAACGTGCGCGAGCCGCAGGTGCGGACCTTCGACCGGTGGGGTTCCCGCGTCGACGAGGTCGACTACGACGAGAGCTACCACCGGGTGATCCGGGAGGCCGTCGCTGCGGGAGCGCACACCTCGGCCTGGGCGGAGCCGCGGGCCGGGGCGAACGTCGCGCGCGCGGCGACATTCATGCTGTTCGCGCAGGTCGAGCCCGGCCACGCCTGCCCGATCTCCATGTCGCACGCGGCCGTCCCGGCGCTCGCGGCCTCCCCGGAGCTCGCCGCCGAGTGGGTGCCGCGGCTGCTGTCGCGGGAGTACGACGGGCGGCTCGGGGCCGACAAGCCCTCCGCGCTGTTCGGGATGGCGATGACCGAGAAGCAGGGCGGCTCGGACGTGCGCGCCAACACCACCCGCGCCCTCGCCGACGGCGACGGGCGCTGGCTGCTGACCGGCCACAAGTGGTTCTGCTCTGCGCCGATGTCCGACGCGTTCCTGGTGCTCGCGCAGACCGCCGGCGGACTCAGCTGCTTCGTCGTGCCGCGGGTGCTGGAGGACGGCACGCGCAACGTCTTCCTCATCCAGCGGCTGAAGGACAAGCTCGGCAACCGGTCGAACGCCTCCAGCGAGGTCGAGTTCTCGGACACGGTCGGCTACCTCCTGGGCGAGGAGGGCCGGGGCGTGCGCACCATCCTGGAGATGGTGAACCGCACCCGGCTCGACTGCGTGCTCGGCAGCGCGGCCGGGATGCGGCAGGCGGTCGCGGAGGCGGCGTGGCACGTCCGGCACCGGGAGGCGTTCGGCCGCCGGCTGGTCGAGCAGCCCGCGATGACGGCGGTGCTCGCGGATCTGGCGCTGGAGTCGGAGGCCGCGACGGCGGTCGCGCTGCGGCTGGCCCGCGCGCACGACGACGATGCCCCCGACACCGAGGTCGCATTCCGGCGCCTGGCCACCGCGGTGAGCAAGTACTGGGTCTGCAAGCGCGGGCCGGGTCATGCCTACGAGGCGATGGAGTGCCTGGGCGGCAACGGCTACACCGAGGCGTTCCCGCTGGCCCGGCGGTATCGGGAGCAGCCGGTGATGGCGATCTGGGAGGGCTCCGGCAACGTGATCGCGCTGGATGTGCTGCGCGCGCTCGGCCGCGAGCCGGAGAGCGTCGCGGCCTTCGACGCCGAGCTCGCGGCGGCCCGCGGCACGCACGCCGCGTACGACGCGCACCACGATCGGCTGCGCCGCGCGGTCGCGGAGGCCGACGAGTCGTCGGCCCGCGCCCTGGTCGCCGCGCTCGCGGTGGCGCTGCAGGCGTCGCTGCTCATCCGGCACGCTCCGGCCGCGGTCGCGGACGCGTTCGTCGCGGCGCGCCTCGGAGCGGACCGCGGGTCGTTGTACGGCGAACTGCCGCCGGGCCTCGACACGGCGGGGATCGTCGCGCGCGCCTGAGCGGAAGGCCGTCCTCGCGGACTCAGGGAGACCAATCGAACAGATCGAGTGCTCCGGCCAGATCGAAGGCGGATCCTGCGGCGTCCACCACGCTGCCGATCGCGCCGACGGCGTCCATGATGTCCCCGAGCGCACCCGCCGCGTGAAGGATGTCGGCGGCGGACTGCCCGACACCGGCGAGCCCGGTGAGGGTGTCCGCGTCGAGCGCGCCGTAGTCCGCGGCGATCACCTTCGTCCACTCGCGCTCCATCCCGAAGATCACGGCGTACGGCAGCAGCCGCTCGTGCAGCTTCAGGCGCACCGCGTCGCCCTCCGGGCCGGCGGGCAGCCCCACGGCGCCGAGCGGCGACTGGAGGGTGCGGAGCCTGTCGGCCTCCGCGAGCCGCATGTACTGGCGGAGGCCGTCGAGGTGCGCACGACGCGCGGTCGCCGCGGCGGTGAACCGGCGCGGGAGGATCCGCGCGGCCACGACGATCTCGGCCACCACGAGCGCGAGCGCGCCGACGGCGAGGACGCCGAGGAGGTGGGCGCCGGCCAGGAACGCGATCAGCGCGACGGCGACGACGACGAGCAGGACGACCATCCCGGCCCGCAGCAGCAGCGGACCGGCGACGCCGTCGTTCGCCAGCAGCCCCGCGCGCCGGAGCCGGGAGACGCTCATCCGGATGAGGTCGCGCACCCGGAACGCGGTCTCACCCGTGTACCTCGAGAGCCTGCGGCGTTTACCGCGGCTGAAGGCGAACAGCGCGTCCAGCAGGGCGAGGTCGTCGCGGCCGAGCGCACCCGGATCGGCGACCTCGATCGCGATGGTGGGACGCTTCCGCTTCGGCGCCGGCTCGGTGATCAGCCGGACACGTCCCCGGACGGCCAGGTCGAGCAGCGCGGCCGCCGCCGCCCGCTTCTCCCGGCCGGCGAGCACGGCGTCGTCGATGACTCGCGCGCCCCGAAGCGGTAGGTACTCGACCACGAGCGAGCGCGGCATCCGGGACGTCCGCTCGGCGATCAGGAGCGTTGTGAGGAGCAACGCCGCTGCGACCGTGAGCAGCAGCGCACCGAAGATCATTCCGTCAGCATAGGAGCAGCAGGAGCCGGTGCACCCGTCCCGGTTCTGGGGTGAGCCGCGCTACTCGGCCGCCGCAGCCTCCGTCGCTTCGGAGGCAGCGACCGGCGTCGGCTCCGGCGCGTCCAGCGGCACGGCCGACGGCGCGGCCGCCTCCACCTCAGCGGCGGCCGCCACGATCGGCTCCGCCCCGATCGCGCGGTAGAACTCGCCGACGGCTTTGCGGTTGTACGCCGCCCAGTCGAACACGCTGTCCGGGACGTCGCCGCGCAGGAACGCGCGCATCCCGTCCGCGACGCCGTCGACCGACTGGGGGACGACCAGGCCGCTGCCCGCCGGGAGGGCGTTCTTCGCGGACGCGAACTCCACCGTCACGATCGGGAGGCCGAGGACCAGCGCCTCGAGGATCACCATCGGCTGGCCCTCGTAGTCGCTCGACAGCACGAAGCAGTCCGCCTTCGCCATGATCGCGTGCGGGTTGCGCTGCATCCCGGTCAGATGGACAGACCCCTGCAGACCGAGCTCGGCGACGACGGCCTCCAGGTGGTCCTGGAGGGGGCCGGCGCCGACGAGGACCAGGCGGGTCTTCGGGTCGTCGGCGTGCACCTGCGCGAACGCGCGGATGAGGCGCTCCTGGTTCTTCTCCGGCGAGAGCCGTCCGACGTTGACGAACGTCTTGACCCCGTCGGCCGGCGCGATCAGCGCCTCGGCCCAGTCGGGGACGCTCCCGGTCTCCTCGTCGAAGGTCAGCGTCCGGAGGTCGCCCTTCGCGTTGTCGAGGATGTGCTCGGCGTCCACCGTGTTGAGCGCAGAGAGGAACTTCTCCGGCGGCGCGAACTCCGCGAGCGACGTCCGGTTCACCTCGGAGAGCGTGGGGGAGACCGACACCAGGTGGTCGTACTGCGCGTACAGGGTGAAGAGCTGGGTGAGCGAGTGCAGCATCCGCTTCTCGCCGTTCACCTCGCGGTGCGCGTCGGAGGCCAGATCGTTGTGCAGCCAGATGGCGCGCTGCGCGTCGGGGGAGTGCAGGAGCAGGATCGCCCAGAACGGCCCGTAGCCGGAGAAGTCGACCACGTAGCCGAAGCGGCTGTCGCCGAAGCAGCGGTACCACTCGTCGTCCCAGAGCCGGTTCTGCGCGGCGGTGTCCGCGTGCTGGGCGGTGCGGCCGCGCCGGAAGTCGAGGTGACGGGCCAGGTGTCGCAGCTTCGCGCCGTTCATGCCGCCGACGCGCGGGAACTGCCGCACCGCCGGGTGGATCTGCTGCTGCTTGCCGATCGCCGCCTGCGAGTTGCTCTGGGCGAAGAACGCCGACACGTCGTAGCGCTCGTGGTCCAGGTTGTTGAGCAGGTTGAGCGCGGAGGTCGTGATGCCGTTCGGGCGCATCCCGCCGAGGTACAGCAGGATCTTCTCGCGGCCGTCGTCGTCCAGCGACGTGCGCAGCCGGTAGCCCTCGCGGACGCCGCGGAACATGATGTCCACGACGCGCTCGGCGGCCGAGCCGTCGTCATACGGGGTGAACCGTCGCTGCAGGTCGAGGTAGCGATCGCGGGCCTCGGCCGGCACCTGATCGCCGTCGTCCGCCACGGCTGCGAGGGCGTCGCCGAGCTCGCGTGCCGACATGAGCACGGGGCCAGGCCACTCCTCCGGCTCGAAGTAGAGGCCGCGGGTGCCGGCGTAGTCGGCGAGGTCGGGCGTGAAGAACAGGATCGGCCGCCCGGTGCGCAGGAAGTCGAAGAAGATGCTGGAGTAGTCGGACACCAGGATGTCCGTGGCGCCGAGCACCAGGTTGGTCGGGATCTCGTTCGGCACGAGCATCCGTGCCAGCTCCGGACGGCCGGCGGCCAGCGCGTGCACGCTCTGGTGGGTCTTCACCAGCACGGCGTAGCGGCTCGTGTCGATCCGCTCCTCCACCTGGGCGATGTGGGCGAGCAGCGCGTCGAGGTCGTCCTCCGGGCGACCGAAGACCTGCCCCTTCCAGGTCGGCGCGTACAGGATGACCTTGCGGTCGCCGAGCGGGATGCCGGAGGCGATCAGACGGCGGCGCACGTCCTCGCGCTGGGCGTCGTCCAGGAACTGCCGGTCGACGCGCGGGTAGCCCTCCTCGACGATCGTGCCGCGGTAGATGCCGTCGAGCTTGTAGCCGGTGCGGTACATCTGGTCGGTCATGAACTCGTTGGCGGCGAGCAGGTAGTCGGCCTGGACGAAGTTGCGGACGATGTTCGCGGTCGCGAGCGCGCCGCCCTCGATGTCGTAGCCCATGCGCTTCAGCGGGGTGCCGTGCCAGGTGTTGAGGTAGACCTGGCCCTGCCGCTTGGAGAAGTCGTACGGGAACGTCGCGTTGTTGACCAGGTACTGGCTGGTCGCGAGCGCCCGGTAGTAGGCGGCCGACCCGTAGCGCACGAACGTGACGCGCGGGTCGTCGGCGAACTCCTCGACCGCGGCGCGGTACTGGTGAAGGTCGGACAGCGCCCAGATGTGGGTGAGGTGCGTGAGGTCGGGTGCGGCGAGCAGCTGCCGGAAGATCGCCTCGGGGTTGTCGAGCATCCCGTTGCCGGAGAACGACTCGTAGAAGACGGAGCCCAGGACGAGCGGCTGCCGGCGCCAGTGCGCGTGGATCTCGAAGCGGGCTGCGCGCTTCACCCGGGACGGAAGGCGCTTCAGGGAAAGTCTCATCGGCGACGAGTTTATGAGAGCGGGATAACAGACACCTGAGAGGATGCGAAGCCTGCGCCGGGAACGCCGCCGGTCAGGCCCGCGTCACGCGCCGGCGTCGAAGCCGAGGCTGAGCTTGCGCAGGAGGCCGGCCAGGCGTTCCTGCTCGCCCGGCGACAGCGCCTCCAGGAGGTCGGCCTCCGCATCCACGAGCCGCGTGATCGCCGCGTCCACCCGGGCCAGGCCCTGGGTCGTCATCTGCACGAGGATGCCGCGGCCGTCGTTCGGGTCGGTGCGGCGCTCGACCAGGCCGCGGGCGACGAGCCGGTCGATCCGGTTGGTCATCGTGCCGGACGACACCAGCGTCTGCTGGAGGAGCGACTTGGGGCTGAGCTGGAACGGCGACCCCGCGCGGCGCAGCGCCGAGAGCACATCGAACTCCCACGAGTCGAGGTCGGAGCGGTCGAACGCGCCGCGGCGGGCGCGGTCGAGGTGGCGGGAGAGCCGGTCGACGCGGGAGAGCACCTGCAGCGGCGAGAAGTCGAGGTCGGGCCGCTCGCGCAGCCAGGCGCCGACGATGCGGTCGACCTCGTCGCGCGCGCCGGTGCGCCCGCCCTGGTCTTGTGCCTCCGCCATCCCTCCATGCTATTCGGCGCGGGCCTCCGCTCGGCGGCGGCGCGGGCCGAGTCTGGCAGACTGTCTGTGCGCGTTGCGCGGTCCGCCTTGGTGTAATGGCAGCACGACAGCCTTTGGAGCTGTGAGGTCTAGGTTCGAGTCCTGGAGGCGGAGCGTTCGTCCGCCCGACCGACACGACATCCGCCCGACCTCATCGCACCCGGAGCTTCCATGACCGATCAGAATCTCGCCATCGTCGTCCTCGCCGCCGGCCAGGGCACGCGGATGAAGTCCGCCACGCCCAAGCTGCTGCACCCGCTCGGCGGCATCCCGATCGTCGGCCACGTGCTGGCGACCGCGCGCGAGCTGGACGCCGCCCGCGTCGTCGCGGTCGTGCGCCACGAGCGCGACCGGCTGGCCGAGGTGATCGAGGCGGACCTGCCGGAGGCGGTCATCGTCGACCAGGACGAGGTGCCCGGCACCGGCCGCGCGGTCGAGCAGGCCGTCGCGGCGCTCCCCGAGGGCTTCGCGGGCGACGTGCTCGTGGTCAACGGCGATGTCCCGCTGCTCGACGCCGCGACGCTGCGCGAGCTGGTCTCGGCGCACCGCGCGGGCGGAGCCGCGGCGACCATCCTCTCGTCGTTCCCGGCCGACGCCACCGGCTACGGCCGCATCGTGCGCACGCCGGAGGGTCACCTCGACCGGATCGTGGAGCACAAGGACGCCACGGAGGCCGAGCGCGCGATCGGCGAGATCAACGCCGGCATCTACGTCTTCGGCGCAGCGGCCCTGCGCGACATGCTCGCCAACGTGACCACCGACAACGCCCAGGGCGAGAAGTACATCACCGACGTCATCGGGCTGCTGCGGGAGGCCGGCTTCGACGTGGACGCCCTCCCGGTGTCCGAGTCGTGGCTCGTGGAGGGCATCAACGACCGCGCCCAGCTCAGCGAGGCCGCGGCCCGTCTCAACGCGCTCGTCGTGCGCACCTGGCAGCTCGCCGGCGTGACCGTGCAGGACCCGGCGACGACCTGGATCGACGTGAAGGTCGTCCTCGAGCCCGACGTCACCATCCTCCCCGGCACGCAGCTGCGCGGCGCGACCGTCGTCCGCACCGGCGCCGAGGTCGGCCCGGACACCACGCTGGTCGACACCGAGGTCGGAGCGGGCGCGACGGTCAAGCGCACCGACGCCACGCTCGCGGTCATCGGCGACGGCGCGACGGTCGGCCCGTTCTCCTACCTCCGCCCCGGCACGATCCTCGGCGCGAACGGCAAGATCGGCACGTTCTCCGAGACCAAGAACGCGGTCATCGGCGCGGGCACCAAGCTCGCCCACTTCAACTACGTCGGCGACGCCGAGGTGGGGGAGAAGGGCAACCTCGGGGCCGGCGTCATCACCGCCAACTACGACGGCGTGAACAAGCACCGCACGACCATCGGCTCGCACGTCCGGATCAGCACGAACACGGTGCTCGTCGCGCCCGTTAGGATGGGTGACGGAGCGTACACCGGAGCGGGAACGGTCGTCCGGAAGGACGTTCCAGCTGGGGCGCTCGCCATCACCGTCGCGCCGCAACGAAACATCGAAGGCTGGGTCGCGCAGAAGCGGCCGGGCACCGAAGCCGCACGCGCCGCTGAACAGAGCGGGGCGACGGAAGAGAGCGGAGAGTAAGTGTCAGGGATCACTGCCACCGGCCAGAAACGACTCGTTCTGATCTCGGGGCGTGCGCATCCCGAGCTCGCCGAGCAGATCGCCGAGTGCCTCGGCAGCGAGCTGGTTCCCACCGACTCCCGCACCTTCGCGAACGGTGAGATCTACGCGCGGTTCGACGAGAGCGTCCGCGGCTCCGACGCGTTCGTGATCCAGTCGCACACCTCCCCGATCAACGAGTGGCTCATGGAGCAGCTGATCATGGTGGACGCGCTGAAGCGCGCCTCCGCCAAGCGCATCACCGTGGTCGCGCCGTTCTACCCGTACGCGCGCCAGGACAAGAAGGGCCGCGGCCGCGAGCCGATCTCGGCACGCCTGGTCGCCGACCTGTTCAAGGCCGCCGGCGCCGACCGCATCATGTCGGTCGACCTCCACGCCGCCCAGATCCAGGGCTTCTTCGACGGCCCGGTCGACCACCTTTTCGCCATGCCGGTGCTCCTGGACCACATGCAGCGTGAGCTCGACCCGTCGACGCTGACCGTCGTGTCGCCCGACATGGGCCGCGTGCGCGTCGCGGACATCTGGAGCGACAAGCTCGGCGTCCCCCTCGCGATCATCCACAAGCGCCGCGATCCGCTGGTTCCCAACCAGGTCTCGGTGCACGAGATCGTCGGCGACGTGAAGGGCCGCGTCTGCCTCCTGGTGGACGACCTGATCGACACCGGCCGCACCATCGTGAAGGCCGCGGAGGCGCTGAAGGCCGCCGGCGCGATCGGCGTCGTGGTCGCCGCGACCCACGCCGTGTTCAGCGACCCGGCCGTGGAGCTGCTGCAGTCGGAGGCGATCGACTCGGTCGTCGTCACCGACACGCTGCCGCTGCCCGCGCACAAGCGCTGGGACGGCCTCACCGTCCTCCCGATCGCGCCGCTGCTGGCGAACGCGATCCGCGAGGTCTTCACCGACGGCTCGGTGACGTCGATGTTCGACGGCGCCGCCTGACCTGCCCTTCGGCGTCAGGGGAGGGTGTGGGGAGCGGAGGGGATGAGGCCGAGGGGGGCTACGAACGTCGCGTCGCCCTCGGTGTTCAGCGCGTAGCACTGCCATCCCGGGCCGGCGGGCGCGAACAGCTCGAAGCGGGCGGACGAGCTCACCGAGTCCGGCTGGTAGTGCCGGGCGTAGACGTCGCACGTGTAGTCCGCGGTGTCGGTCTGGATGCTGATCGTCAGCATGATCCCCGGCAGCAGCAGCGCCGTGAGAGCGACGACGACGAAGACGCGGGTCGCGATCGTGCGCTTCCGTCCGCGCAGGGGGCGGTCCGACGGCTCGTACTCCGTCAGCTCCGGGTGGTCCTCGAACGTCACGCCTACGAGTCTGCATCCCCCGCGGCCCCCGCGTACAGAAAGTGCTCCGAATCGTGATGATTCGGAGCACTTGCTGAGCGACGGGAAGCGCTAGTGCGAGGAGCCTTCGGTTTCGATCTCGGTGCGGTCGCCTGACCAGAGGGTGTGGAAGACGCCGTCCTTGTCGACGCGCTTGTAGGTGTGGGCGCCGAAGAAGTCGCGTTGGCCCTGGACGAGCGCGGCGGGGAGGTGGGTGGAGGCCAGCGAGTCGTAGTACGACAGTGCCGAGCCGAAGCCGGGGACCGGGACGCCGGAGAGCGCGGCGGTGGCGACGATGCGGCGCCAGGCGGCCTCGCCCTCGCGGACGGCGTCGGCGAAGTAGGGGGCCTCCAGCAGGGTGGCGATGTCGGGGTTCTCGTCGTAGGCGTCGGCGATCCGGTTGAGGAACTGGGCGCGGATGATGCAGCCGCCGCGCCAGATCTTGGCGATCTTGTCCTTGTTGATGTTCCAGCCGTACTTCTCAGCCCCCGCGATGATCGCGTCGAAGCCCTGCGCGTAGGCGACGACCTTGGACGCGTACAGCGCCTTCGACACGTCGTCGGCGAACGCGGCCACGTCGGCGGCCTTCTGCACCTCGGGACGCGAGGTGATGGTCGCCTGCACGGCAGCGCGCTGCGCCGGCTTGGAGGAGACGGCGCGGGCGAAGACGGCCTCCGCGATGCCGCCGACCGGGATGCCCAGGTCGAGCGCGTTCTGCACGGTCCAGACGCCGGTGCCCTTCGACCCGGCCTGGTCCAGGACGATGTCCACGAACGGTTTGCCGGTCTCGGCGTCCACCTGGCGCAGCACCTCGGCGGTGATCTCGATCAGGTACGACTCGAGGTAGCCCTTGTTCCACTCGGCGAACACGTCCGCGATCTGCGCCGGCGAAAGCCCGCCGACGGTGCGGAGCAGGTCGTACGCCTCCGCGATGAGCTGCATGTCGGCGTACTCGATGCCGTTGTGGATCATCTTCACGAAGTGGCCGGCGCCGTCGGTGCCGACGTGGGTGACACAGGGCTCGCCCTCGGCGACCGCGGCGATGGAGGCCAGGATCGGCCCGAGGGTCTCGTACGACTCCGCCGAGCCGCCCGGCATGATGGAGGGGCCGTTCAGCGCGCCCTCCTCGCCGCCGGAGATGCCCGCGCCGACGAAGTGGATGCCGGTCGGCGCGATCCGCTTCTCCCGCTCGATGGTGTCGTGGAAGTTCGCGTTGCCACCGTCGACGATGATGTCGCCCGGCTCGAACCGCTCCACCAGCTGGTCGATCACCGCGTCGGTGCCGCGGCCGGCCTGGACCATGATGATCGCGGTGCGCGGCTTGGAGAGCGAGGCGACGAACTCGTCGATCTGCTCGGAGGACACGAACCCGGCCTCCGGATGGGCGTCCACCAACTCCTCGGTGCGTGCGTAGGTCCGGTTGAAGACGGCGACGGTGTTGCCCTCGCGCGAAGCGAGGTTACGGGCCAGATTCGACCCCATCACAGCCAGACCGACAACTCCGATGTTGGCCGTTGCGTGGTTCTCGGGCACGGAGGACTCCTTCGTTGAGATGGTTTGGATCAAGCGTAGTCGTCCGTCCGCGCCGTGATTCGTTGTATGACGCACAGCCCAGGCAGGGCGCTGTGAGGTCGGGGCCTCGCTCAGCCCAGGCGGAACGTCGTGCGCGGGATGTCGTCGACCAGCCGGTGCGCGAGGGAGAACGCGTCCTCCTCGGCGAGCTGGTGGGTGACGACGAGGGAGGCCAGGAACGACGCGTCCACCCGACGCGACATGTCGTGCCGCGCGGGGATGGAGCAGAACGCCCGGGTGTCGTCGATGAAGCCGCTGGTCTTGGTGAAGCCGGCGCTGTCGGTGATCGCCCTCCGGTAGCGCAGGATCGCCGCCGGGGTGTCCAGGAACCACCAGGGCGCCCCGGCGTAGACGGACGGGTAGAAGCCCGCGAGCGGCGCGATCTCGCGCGAGAAGGTGGTCTCGTCCACCGTGAACAGGACCAGCCGGAAGGTCGGGTCGGTGCCGAAGTCGCGCAGGATCGGGGTCAGCGGTTCGGTGAAGGAGCCGACCGCGGGGAGGTCGTGCCCGGTGTCCGGGCCGTAGGCGTTGAAGGTGGGCCGGTGGTGGTTGCGGTGCACACCGGGGTGGAGCTGCATGACGAGCCCGTCCTCCGCGGCCATCTCGGCCAGCCGGTAGAGCATGTTGCGGCGGTAGGCGACGGCCTCAGCGGCGGTGACCGATCCGTCGAGGGCGGCACGGTGGATGCGGGAGGCCTCGGCCTCGCTCAGGGGCTCGCTGCCCGTGTCGATCACCCCGGTGTCGGTCGCGGTGCCGCCCGCGGCAGCGAACGCGGCGCGGCGGGCGCGGAGGGCGTCCAGCAGCCCGGTGTAGCTCGACGTGTCGACGTCGGCGCGGGCGGCCAGCCGGTCGAGGCGGCCGGCCCAGCCGTGCTCGTCCGGGTGCATGTAGCGGTCGGCGCGGAAGGTCGGGACGACGCGGCCGGTGAACGTCGGGTCTGCGGCGAGGCGGGCGTGCGCCTCCAGGTCGTCGGCCGGATCGTCGGTGGTCGCGAGCACCGCGATCCGGAACCGGTCGAACAGCGCGCGCGGCCGGAACTCCGGCGACGCGAGGGTGGCCGAGAGCTGGTCGTAGAGCGCGTCCGCGTTCTGCGCCGACGGCTGCTCGGTCAGCCCGAACACCTCGCTGAACTCGGACTCGAACCAGAACCGCACAGGGGTGCCGAGGAAGACGTCCCAGTGCTCGCAGAGGGACCGCCAGATCGCGCGGCCGGAGGCGGGGGAGGGCACACCCTCGCGGGCGAGCCCGAGGTCGCCGAGCGGGACCCCGACAGCGTGCAGCATCCGCGTCACGTAGTGGTCCGGTGTGATCAGCAGGGCGGCCGGGTCCGGGAACGGCTCGTCGTCGGCCAGCATGGCCGCAGGCACGTGCCCGTGCGGCGAGTAGATCGGCGCGTCGGCGACCGTCGCGTGCAGCCGCCTGGCCAGATCGCGCTCGGCCGGGTCCGCGGGGAAGAGGCGGTCGGGGTGCGGGGCGAGCGCGGTCATGCGCGTCCTTTCGTCGAGATGTGCGGTGTCGGAGTGGCGGGCGCTGGACCGGTGGAGGCCCGGACCGTCAGGTGCGTCGGGAGCGTCGCCGCCTGCCGGCTGACCGGAGCCGCGCTCTCGTCCAGCCGGGCGAGCAGCATGGCGACGGCCGTACGGCCGGCCTGCTCGATCGGGGCCGTCAGGGTGGTCAGCGGCGGGTTGCAGAAGTCGGCGCCGAAGATGTCGTCGCAGCCGACCAGTGAGACGTCGTCCGGCACGGAGACGCCGCGCTCGCGGAACCGGGCCAGCATCCCGATGGCGAGGAGGTCGTTGAACGCGATGCAGGCCGTCGCTCCCGCGTGCAGCACGGCGTCGGCCGCCGCGGCGCCCGCGTACTGCCGCGGCGCGAACGGGCCGACCCGGAGCGTCTCCACCTCGTAGCGCTCCGCGGCGCGGACCAGCGCCCGCCAGCGGCGCTCGTTCGACCAGGAGGTCTCCGGCCCCGACGCGTAGACGATCGAGCGGTGGCCGAGCGACGCCAGGTGCCCGACCGCCTGCTCGACGCCGTTGGGGGTGTCGATGAAGACGTTGGCGACCCCGCGGGTCTGCCGGTTGATCGCGACGATCGGCACGTCGGCCGCGAGCGCCGTCAGCCGGCGGTCGGTCAGGCGGGACGCGGCCAGGATCGCGCCGTCGAAGGACGGGCGCAGCTTGTGCAGCATCCCGTCCTCCAGCTCGTCGGACTCCTCGGTGTCGACCAGGAGCTGCGTGTAGCCCGCGGCCTTGAGCTGCTGCTGGGTGCCGCGGATGATGCCGAAGTAGAACGGGTTCGTGACGTCGGAGACCAGCACGGCGATGCAGCGCGTGCGGCCGCTGGTGAGCGCTCTGGCCTGGGAGTTGGGGATGTAGTTGAGCTCCCGCGCGGCCTGCTCGATCCGCTCGCGGGTGATCGCGTTGACCCGGCCTGGATTGGAGAGCGCGCGGGAGGCCGTCGAGGTGGCGACACCGCTGGCGGCGGCCACGTCGGCGAGGGTGGCGGGGCGGTCCGTCCCGTCGGGATACCCGCGAAGCTGAGGGCTCATGCGCCCATCACAGCACACCATGGCAATTTTTGGCAATCGGTTGCAGCACGATTGCCGGACTGCCTAGGCTCGGCGGCAGTCCTCCGGTGTGCACCGCGCCCGGGGGACACGATCCACCAGATCCCGTCCTCAAAGGAGAGTCACGAATGAGATCACGTTTCGCGCTCGGCGCGGTCGCCGGGCTGGCCGCCATCGGCCTCGCTCTGACCGGATGCTCGTCCTCCGGCGGCGGATCGAACCCCACCTCCACGGCCGTCGACGGCAAGGGCCGCACCCTCACCGTCTACACCGGCGTGAGCGGGCTCTATCCCCAGCAGCAGAAGGAGTGGTTCTCCGAGCTCCAGGCCCAGTTCACGAAGGAGACCGGGGCGACGCTGGCCTTCGACACCTTCGCCAGCTCCAACGACGAGCTCACCAAGATCCAGACCTCGGTCGTCTCCGGGCAGGGCCCGGACGTCTACGCCCTCGGCACCACGTTCACGCCGACCGCGTACGCCACCGGCGCCTTCGTCAAGCTCACCGACGCCGACTGGACCAAGGTGGGCGGCCGCGACCGCTTCGTCCCCGCCTCGCTCGGCATGTCCGGCCCGGACGCCAAGAACCAGATCGCGGTGCCGCTCGCGCAGCGCCCGTTCGTGATGGCGTACAACAAGGATCTGCTGAAGGCCGCGGGCATCGACAAGCCGGCCACCACCTGGGACGACTTCGCGAGCCAGGCCAAGAAGCTCACCACCGGCGACACCTACGGCGTCGCGGTCGGCTACGCCGACAACTACGACCCGTGGAAGTTCATCTGGGCGATGTCCCTCCAGGGCGGCAACCCGCTCCTCGACCTGAAGTCGAACAAGGCGCGCCTCGACGACCCCATCACCCAGAAGGCCTACGAGACCTATTTCGGCTGGCTCACCCAGCAGAAGGCCGTCGACCCGGCCGCGGTCGGCTGGAAGAACCCGCAGGCCGTCGCGGCGTTCGCGTCGGGCAAGGCCGCGTACCTGCCGATGGTGTCCGCCAGCTCCATGGAGGCGCTGGACTCGTCCGCCGTGGCCGGCAAGTACGCGTACGCGCTGATGCCGACCGTCACGCCGGGCAAGTCGTCCAACCCGTCCAGCGGCAAGCCGGCGGCGAGCATCGTCTCCGGTGACAACCTCGTGGTCGCCTCGTACTCGAAGAACCAGGACCTGGCCTTCGCCTACATCAACATGGTGACTCGCGCCGACATGCAGACCAAGGAGTTCAAGCTCCTCGGCGACCTGCCCTCGAACGCGCAGGCCGCGGACGAGCTCCAGAAGTCGAAGCCGATCATCGCCCCGATCGTCGACGCGATCGGCAAGTCGGTGGCCACGCCGTTCACCGGCGCCTGGGGCGACACCCAGCTCGCCCTGACCAACGTGGTCGTGCAGTCCATCCCGAGCCTGTCCAACGGGTCGGTCAGCAACTCCGAGCTGTCCCAGCTGCTGAAGACCGCGCAGTCGACGGCCCAGGGCTCGCTGGACAAGGCCAAGAAGTAGCGGGTCGATCGTCATGTCCACCGACACCGCGGCTCCGGCCGCGACCGTCCGGCCGTCCGCGGAGGCGACGCCTCCGCGGACGGGCGGGACGCCCCGCCGCGGGCGCCGCACCGTGCAGCAGCGGAACCGGCCGCTCTGGCTGCTCCTGCCCGGCGGCATCCTCATGCTGCTGGTCATCATCGTCCCGTTCGTGTTCGCGATCGTCATCTCGACCCTCGACCTCGACATGTACACGCTGCGGGACTGGGTCTCGGCGCCGTTCATCGGGCTCGGGAACTACATCGAGGCGCTGACCTCGTCCTCGCTGCTGCAGTCGATCTGGATCAGCGTCTCGTTCGCCGTCATCGCGGCCGTCGTGACCCTGCCGATCGGCGTCGCCGCGGCACTCGCGACGCAGAACGCGTTCCGCGGCCGTGCGCTGGTGCGCTCGCTGTTCCTGGTGCCGTACGTGCTCCCGGGCTTCGTGGTCGGCACGTTCTGGCACACCATGCTGCAGCCGCACGGCATCGTGGACACGGTCCTCGGCAACCTCGGCATCCACACCGGGCTCTGGCTGAACGGGCCGCTCAGCTACTGGACCCTCGTCATGGTGCAGATCTGGTCGTCCTGGCCGTTCTTCTACCTGCTGGTGCTCGCCGGTCTGCAGTCGGTCGAGAACGAGGTCCACGAGGCCGCAGCGCTCGACGGCGCGGGCTGGTGGGCGAAGCTGCGCTACGTCATCCTGCCGCACCTGCGCGGGCCGATCGCGCTGGCGCTGATCATCTCGCTGCTGCACAACATCAACGGCTTCACGCTGCCGTTCGTGCTCTTCGGCGTGCCGGCGCCCTCCGCCGTCAATGTGCTCCCTGTGCTGACGTATGTGACCAGCTTCCAGAGCTTCCGCTTCGGGCTGAGCGCGGCGATGGCCGTCGTCTCGCTGATCCTCATCGCGATCCCGCTGTTCATCTACCTGCGCGCGGTCCGGCTCGACACCGGCGACGACCGGAAGGAGAAGACGGCATGACCGCCTCCGCCCCCACCGCACGCGCTGCGCGCCGCCGCGGCACCGGAGACGTCTACCGGCTGCTGCCGCGCCCGCTGCAGGCGGTCATCATCGCCATCCTGCTGTGCGTCGCTCTTCTGCCCATCCTGTACGTGCTGCTGTCGTCGGTGAACTCCGACATCGGCGTCGCCAGCGGCCAGTTCTTCCCGAGCTCGCTGCACTTCGACAACTACATCAAGGTGTGGTCGACGGTCGCGCTCGGCAACGGGCTGATGAACAGCGTCATCGTCGCCGGCGGCGTCGCGATCGTGTGCGCCTTCCTGTCGGTGGCGACCGCGTACGTGCTGGTGCGGTTCGCGTTCCGCGGCCGGCTCACCTTCCTGCGCGGCCTGCTCGGGCTGCAGTCGATCCCCGGGACGCTCATGCTGCTGCCGGTGTTCGTGCTGTTCTCGTCGGCGTCGAGCGCGCTCGGCATCCCGATCATCGGGACGCGGTGGTCGCTGTTCGTCACCTACCTGACGTTCGCGCTGCCGTTCTCGACCTGGGTGATGGTGACCTACCTGCGCGGGCTCCCGCGCGAGCTGGAGGAAGCGGCGCGCATCGACGGAGCCTCGTCGTGGCGCATCCTGACCACGATCGTCCTGCCGCTGAGCTGGCCGGGCGTGGTCGTCGCCGGCATCTTCGCCTTCCTGCTCGGCTGGAACGACGTGCTGTTCGCCTCGGTGATGACGAACCCGGACACGCGCACGGCCGCCGTCGCGCTCCAGGTGTTCACCGTGGCGCAGGAGGGTGGAGCCCTGCCGCTGTACGGGCAGATGATGGCGGCGTCGCTGATCTGCGCCGTGCCGGTCGTCGCGCTCTACCTGGTGTTCCAGCGCTACCTCGTCGGCGGCCTGACCGCCGGCGGAGTCAAATGAGAGAAGAAGTCGAGACAAGAGAAGTGAGAGTGACTGAGA